>JAZDIS010000127.1:0-4576 GCA_043804705.1 Pseudomonadota bacterium
AGGCCAAATCACCCATGGCGTTGCCGACGATAATGTTGATCAGCTCGGCAACGGTTTCCTCCCGCATCATCTCCTGTTCATCGTCGGCGATCTCCAAGCCCTCGGTGCTGGCAAGAAAAACCCGCTCCGTCAGCTCCCGGTCGAAACTGAAGGCGATGAGCATGCGGATGTCCGCCTCCACAGAGAGAATCGAGGTCAGATGCAGCAATTGCATGCGTTTGACATCCCGCATATGCACCGTGGTTCCCTGCACCGGGATCTTCAACTCATCTCTCAGATAGCCTACGGTCCGGTCTCCGATGGCCTGGACCAACCGGCTGTGTCTGTCATCTTGGGCATTGCTCATTGCGTTTTCTCCCTGGCCGCATCATGCGGTGACGATTCAAGATAAGGAAGGATGAATCTGAATCTGGTCCCCTGACCGAGGGTCGACTCCACCTCAATCCTTCCGCCCAGCCTTTCCGTTTCCATGCGGACCGCCGCCAAGCCGACGCCGCGGCCCGACAGCTCGCTTACTTCCTCCTTGGTGGAAAACTCATCTTCAAAGATCAGCAGCCGCAGCGCCGCCTCATCCAGAGCAGCGCCCTGTTCCGGGGTGAAAAGGCCCGTTGCCACCCCCTTGCGCCGGAGCGCCTCAAGATCAAGGCCGCGGCCGTCGTCGTCGATCTCGACGATGATCCGCTCATCCTCCATGAAGGTTCGGCAGCGGAGGTGGCCCTCTTCCTCCTTTCCCTGCTCCAGCCGTTCTTCCGGACTCTCGAGGCCGTGATCCACGGCGTTGCGGAAGAGATGGATCAGCGACTTGGTAAAGGGGCTGTAAATCTCCGGGGCGACCCGCACCCCGTTGTCCTCCACCTCCACCGGGGCCAGCTCCTTTTCCAGCCGCTCGGCCAGCCGCACCGCCGTCTTGGCGTGTCCTGAGAGCAGCTCGCCAAAGGAGACATAGCGCAAGCGCTTGATGCGCCGCAGCATCTCCCTGGTCTCTTCGGAATCCAGGCCCGGCCCTCCCTGCAAGAGCCGGTCGGCCAGATGCTCCAGCATCTCGGTCTGCTCAGGCGTCAGGGAGAGATGGCCCCGCCGGGCAAAGAAGGCATCGCCCAGGGTCTCTTGGAGCACGGCCAATTCCTGGGCCAGGGCTTGATCGGCCAGATCCTGCTCTTGTTCGAGCAGAGCCCGGTCCGGCTTTTGTCTGGCCAGATCGCGGCGCAGCCGGTTGAGGGCGGATTCGTATTGATGGAGACAGCGCGGCAGGTGCAGGAATTCCAGTTGGCCGAAAAGCCCCTTGAAGGTATGCACCTGGCGGTAAATCTCGGCCAGACCGGCGGCCAGTTCTTCATCCGAGGCGGCCAGCAGCCGGGGCAGGGTCTTTTTGCTGAAATTCCGGTAATCGTCAAGCACCTCGAACAAGTCGGCCGATTCGGTGGCCGCGGCCACGATGAAGCGCAGGCGGATCTGCTCTTCCGCCACCCTGGCCTCAAGGCGGCGCTGCTCGGTGATATCGGTGATGATCAGCATCAGCCGCGCGTTGCCCAGCAGGCGGTAGGAGATATCCAGATACCGCTCGTTGAGATACAGCTCCTTGGGCATCAGCGAGAGCAGGATGTCGCGCTGGAATTCGTCGGCGGTCTGGACGATCCGTTCAATATTACCGCCGAAACGGGTCCGTTCTTCCTCATCTTCGGAAAAGAGCAGGGCAGCCACGGATTCACCGGCCACCTCCTTGCCGAAAAAGGTCACGCATTCCCGGCTGTATTCCGGTTCCACCGCCAGATCCGGGCCAAAGGAAAGAAAGCCCTGGCCCGAGTTGTTGAGCAGCCCGGCCAGACGGTCGCTCTTGTCGGCCAGCTGGCGGCGGGTGATGAGAATGCGCCGGTACATGGTGGCGATGAGAAAGGTGACCAGCAGCACTACGGTGGAATTGGCCAGCAGGATGTAGATGAGCTGCCGGGTGCTCTCCCTGGTCCGTTGCAGGAAGGCGGCTTTATCGATGGTCACCCCCAGCACCCCGGCGGTTTCCCCGATATGCCAATAAGTGTGGCAGACGATGCATTTGCTCTCCACCGGGATGCGCTCGTAAAAATGGGCCTCGCTGGCGTCGAGCACCTCGGCCCGGTTCTGTTTGTCGAAGCGGAGATTTTTATCCAAAACGTAATGGCATCCGGTGCAGGAACGGTCCTGGATATTTGCCAGGTGGGCTTTCCCGGCCGCGGAATCGAAACGGCCGGCCAGGTGCCAGTCCTTGCGCAGGAACATCCCCCGGGTTTTTTCGTACAGGGCGAGGTTGGCGCTGACAAACCCGGCCGGCTGACTATGGACAAAGGGCAGCCCCACCGTCACCGTGCCGGAACGGTAGTTCATCAAGCCTTCGCGGGGATAGAGGGTGGTGGCGGTTACCCCTTCCAGCTGGGCGATGTTGTCCATCACCAGCTGGAAGGTCTTGCGCTGGCCTTTTTCGATGGAGTCGCGGGTCTGGGAGACATAGCTGGAGAGGATGCCCCGGCCCTGCTCGCGGATGGTGCGGTTCATCATCTGTTTCTGGTAGTAATAAAAGAAGACTCCGGCCACCACCGAGATCAGCAACAGGCAGGAGAAGGCGATCAGGAGAAAGCGCGGCACCACCCGGTCTGGGTTGGGCTCCCGGTTGCCCGGTTTCGGTTTTTCCATCTCCGGCTTCCTCCTATGATCTTTTTACAATGACCCCGGTTTTCGCCTTGGGATCATCGTGGGTGTGGTAGAGCAGGGGCCGGGGGAACAGCTCGCCGGCGCAGCCGATGCAGGGGTGCCCGGCCCGGACGCAGTTGTTGGTATTGCCGCAGTAGCCGATGGCGACGCAATCGTTGTAGGTAACCGGCCCCTGGCAGCCCAATTCCAGCAGGCATCCCTCTTCGCCGATGCGGAGGGCGAAATCGCGGGCCTGAAAGGCGGGATAGCGGGGGCAGCGCTCATGGACCGAATGGGTGAAGAACTGCCGCGGCCGCCGCGCATCGTCGAGTTCCGGCAGGCTCTGGCCCTTGATGAAATGGAGCAGGGTGTAGACCAGGTGCTCGGGGTGCATGGGGCAGGCGGGCAGGTTGACCGTTGGCGTCTTGATCCCCCGCTGCTTGAGGAAATCATCGAGAGAGGCTGCGCCGGTGAGGGTGCCGGCCATTTTCGAAACGCCACCCGAGGCGGCGCAGGTTCCGGCGGCGATACAGAGCGAGGCTTTGGCGGCCAGCATACTCACCCATTCGCTGATGGGTTTATGGGCCAGCATGCAGGCGTGCGGCATAGCCACGGGGATGGCGCCCTCCATGACCAGGATGTACGGCTTGTTTGAGGCGGCCAGCCTGTTGAGGATCCGCGGCACCTGCTCCCCGGTGGCCGAAGAGAGATTGGGATGGTACAGCACCCGGCTGAAATAGGTGAGAAAATCCAGGACTGTTATCTGCTCGACATTGAGAAAAGAGGTGGAGCAGCCGGAACAGCCCGCCCCCTGAAGCCAGACCAGGTCGGGCCGGGACCAGCCGATGCCCGCCGCTTTGGCCTCGGCGGCCAGCAGCTCGTCAAAGGAGAGCAGCGGCGCAGCCCCGGCTGCGAGCACCACCTGATAGATTCTTTGCAGAAATTTCCGGCGATCCAAGGTTATTGTCATTTTAATGCACCGAGCAAGCAATGCAGGGATCGGTGGACCGGACGATGCGGGCCAGTTCCAAGTGGTTGGCCGGATCAGCGATCCGGGTGCCGATCAGCATCTGTTCCACCGCCCCCGGTTGCCCGGTGGCGTCCCGAGGGCCCATGTTCCAGGTACTGGGCACCACCATTTCATAGTTCTTGATCAAGCCCCTAATGTCGATTTCCACCCACTGCCCTAGGGCGCCGCGCGAGGCCTCGGTGATCCCGATCCCCTTTACGTTGCGGGGCATTTCCTTTTCGCTGAAACCGAGAACCCCCGGCTGGACCTGCTCCACCTGCTCCTTGAGCCGACTGATCAAGAGTGAGACCGTAATATACCGGCTCAAATGGCGGCCCAGAACCGAATTGTAGTCTTTCAGGCCGATACCGAGATCCCGGTTGAGCCGATCCACCAGCTGGTTCAGGGCCGGATTGCTGCCGGCGTGATAGGTGTTCACCACCCTGGCCGCAGCCCCGGTTTCCATGACCTTGCCCCCATAGCGGGGGGCGCGGCTCCAGCTGTATTTCCCGTCCGGCAGCTGTTCCTCGCGCTGGAACTCTTGCCAGTTGAGGGGTTCGAGCCGGGTTGCCCCCAGGGGCTTGATCCCGGCGCCGGACTTGTTTTTGTAGTAGCTGTAGGTGTGATCCTCGGTGATCGCGTTGAGGTCCAGGGGCGTGTGCCTGCCCCCGATGCTTGCACCTCCGGCGAACAAATGATTTTTGCCGGCGGAGTCGGGGAAGTAGGGGAAAGAAAGAAAATTGCCGTAGCCGCGCCCTTCCTTGAAATAGCCCGGAAAAGCCTTACCCACCGCGAGGATATCTTCCCGGTAACAGGAGTGGACAAACCGCTCCACCTGATTGAGCAGGGTGCGGTATTGGGCGAGATTGATAATGGTCGGCCGGGTCGTGACCCCGCCGGCCTCAA
>JAZDIS010000128.1:0-3981 GCA_043804705.1 Pseudomonadota bacterium
CCGCAAGGCCACACGGGAAAAGTTGGCGCAGGCCATGGGCTTGAACCCGGAACAACTTACCTAGAACAACCATGAACAGACTGCCCAATATCCATACCGGCGAGATACTGCGGGAAGAATTTCTCAAACCCATGGGGATCAGCCAATCCCGGTTGGCCAGGGCCATCGGCGTTCCGGCCAAGCGCATCAGCGAGATTTGCGCCGGGAAGCGTTCGGTCACCGCCGACACCGCCCTGCGATTCTCCTGCGCCTTCACCACCACGCCGGGATTCTGGCTTGGGTTGCAGGCCGACTACGACACCGAAGAAGCTGAAAAAATCGCCGGTGAATCGCTGGCCCGCATCACGCCATTGGCTGCATGAAACTATTACTGGCAAACTCAAAAAACTGGGGAGTGCCCAGATTTTTTGAATACGGTCGGCAAAAAATATGCTCAGAAAACTTGCATTTCAAGACCTGGCCCCATGCTTGCGTGCAACCGATAACGCTGATGCTGAGCCCGGCCGGTTGGAAGTTGTGAGGGAGTTAATCGGGAATTAGAGGTTGACAATAATTAGATAAACTGTCCCCTGAATTCCATGATTTTTCAGTGGGCCTCCCTCGTATCTCGCGCCGTCTTACAACCTCCATTTTGGCCACCCAAAAGGGTATACAAGGGCGAAAATGGCCTGTTAATGAAAAAATACATAATATTAATCTGTTACCTTGTTCCAACCCCAAACCACGCTCCCGCTGATTTCCAGGCACCGGACGAGGGTGACGGGTTTGCAGTTCAGCCGGACACCGACACATAAAGATTCATACCCTATCACATCACGCCGAGAATCCACCCTTCGACCTGAGCAACGGGGTATTCGCCGGGCAGCATGGAAGGCTTGAGAAATTTGCCGAGGCTGCCGTCCGTGTCCACCTGCCGCAGCCAGGAGGCAGCGACATAGGCATCGTGCTGGTCGGGTGTGCGGCCTTCCCGTGGATAACTCTTGCTCCACAGCGACGGGTAAACCTCCACCAGCGCGGACTTGCCCGCAGGGATTTTCCAGCCGTCGAAGGGCCAGAAGTGGACCCTCTCACCGAGTTGATTGCGCAGATACCGCAGCCACGGCAGCCCGGCATGGGTCGATTTGGCCACCGAGCCGGGCACGTCGAAATGAAAAACCGACTTGGCCCCGGCCCGTTCTTCGGTGATGCGTCGCCAGCGGGCGCTGCCGGATCGGGCCTCGCCTTCGCCCCGTGAACCGTGGCGAATGAAATCAACGTAGGTGTGTGCGGCATCGGTCGGCCAGTGTTTCTGGAAATCGTCGAGGAAAGTCGGCCAGTCCGGCTCCAGGTGATGAACCTCGAAATACCGCAGGGGAAAGGAAAGGCCATGGTCGATACCAACGATGGTCGGCACATCTTCGAACAACCGATCTGCCAGCCATTCCGCCAGGCCGCGCCTTGTCCAGTACTTGCGGGGGCTTGGCGGCGGTTCCACTTCCACCGGCATGGACTCGCGGCTGGCCTCGTAAACCCGAAGCCCCTTCAGACTGGAATCCGGGGTTTCCGCGCCGGAATAGCCGATGCCGATATAGCGACTGAACCTTGACTTGATGCGTTCCGGCATCTTGACAATCACCATGACCGTGAACCTCGTTTGTTCATTGGCGTGGACAATACGCTATCCACTCGATCACGGAGTTCTGCCACACTTCATCAAGAAGCGCGAGCGAACCCTTCAGCTTTTCCATACTGTACATCTCCAGGGTAACCACCCCGTCATACCCCGTTTCAGCCAGCCGTTTGCCCAGCATCCCGGCATGTTCCGCATCGAACAGGGCCTGATGGTCCCTGCCGTCCCGCACCCCATGGTAGTGGAGATGGCGGGCCCGGGACAGCAGGGCAAAACCTTCTTCCAGATCGTGGCCGTAATGGGCAAGATGACCAAGATCAAGGCAGACGGAAAAGCCGTATTCCGCCACCAGAGGGGCAACGATCCCGTAGGGGTACTCGATATTTTCCACGGCAACCAGCCTTTTTTCGTCCCCCAGGGCAGCGGACAATTCCCCCAAGCCGGCGGCCAGATTATCAAGCCAGGCGGGGTCAGGCAGGTCCGGTTCCCGGACCAGATGCAGGTCAAAACTCAACACGGCAAGAGGGGCAAGCTGGGCCATGAGCCTCAGAATTTCAGCGATGCCCTCCTGCCGCTTATCTCTCGCTGCTGCGCCCAGGGTGAGGTCGATGGGCAGATGCACCGTATAGCTGAGACCGTGTTCCCCTGCAAGATCCCGCAGCGCCTGCACATCCAGAGGCTGGGGCAAAAGGCTTTTGGCCGCGCTTTCAAAAAAGAGCAGCTGGACATCGTCCACCAGGGGCGCCAAGGCCCGGACATTGGTCATGATATCCGCAGGCAGCACGCAGGAAGTCGCACCAAGCCGCCACGGGCAACGGTTCTTAAAACTCATCGCCCTGCCCCGGCTCCGAGGGTGACCACCTCCCCCGCCCGGTCCTGATGGGCAAGAGAGATCACGGGCGCCGGACAATCATCGCCTCGCTGGCTGCGAAGGGTTTTAAGAACAACGGCCATCGCTTCCTCGGCAAGATGGGGCCGGTTGTTGGTCTCGCTGAGGTGGGAGAGGACCACATGCTCAAGGCCGTCATGGAGGATATCGCTCAAAAACCCGGCGGCCTCGACGTTGGCCAGATGCCCGGTCTTGCCGCGCACCCGCTGTTGCAGGGAAGGAGGATAGGGTCCGTTGCGAAGCAGCTCCGGGTCGTGGTTGCATTCAAGCACCAGGCCGTGGCAACTGCTCAACCGGTGCTGCATCAGCTTGGATACCACCCCGGTATCGGTGCAGTATCCCATGAGCAATCGGCCATTGTTCAGGAGGAATCCGACCGGGTCTGCCGCGTCATGGGAGATGGCGAAGGGATGGATCTGGAAATCCTGAAACACGAAGGTCTCGCCCGTAACAAAGGGCTGGCACTGCGGAATGTTATCCAAAACCGGCCCGGCAGCGGCCAAGGTCGCTTCATTGACAAAGACCGGCAGGCGAAAGCGGCGGGCGAGAATCGCCGCCCCCTTGACATGGTCGCCGTGCTCGTGGGTGATGAGGATGGCGGACAGGGTTTCCGGCGCAACCCCGATCCCGGCCAGCCGCCCCTCGATTTCCTTGCCGGAAAATCCGGCATCGATCAAAAGCCGCGTCTGCCCGGACTCGACAAAGGTCGCGTTGCCTTTGCTTCCGCTCCCCAGAACACAAAATCGCAGTAACTGATCACAGGGCACCGCATCTGCTTTGTCATCGGCCTGCTCACATAGGCAGGCTATAGTTTGCAGGCCTCTTTCGCGCATCTACGGCACCCTGTGATCAGTTACGGATCGCATTCTCTTCCCCAAAAGGCACGGCCAGGATCACAGCCCTTTTACCTTGAACATTTTACCTTTCAAATCCCGGTATGGCCGAAGCCGCCGTCCTGACGCAGGGTCTCATCAAGGCCATCCACCACGACCACCATGGCCCGGCAAACCGGGGCCAGCACCAGCTGGGCGATCCGGTCGCCCCGCCGGATGGTGAAAGGCTCGCTTCCCAGGTTGATCAGCCCGATCTTTACCTCGCCCCGGTAATCGGCATCAATGGTGCCGGGGCTGTTGACCACCGTGATCCCGTGCTTGATGGCCAGCCCGCTCCGGGGCCGGACCTGCAGCTCATATCCAGGAGCCAGAGCCACGGCAAAACCGGAGGACAGCAAGCGGATCTCCCCAGGCCCGATCACCACCGGCTCCACCACGGCCGCAGCCACATCCATGCCCGCGGCCAGTTCGGAATGGTAGGCAGGCAAAGGCAGATCGGCATGGCCTGCCGGGTCGAGCCAGGACAAACGGATAGTATGCGTTTCTTCTCGCGGTGTTTCCATCATCTTCTACTCCAGATCGTAATCGTTCCCCAGGAACAAAAAAAACGGTGAATCAATCCCTAAAATGTAAGCGTTCAGCAGTGCCGT
>JAZDIS010000129.1:0-5268 GCA_043804705.1 Pseudomonadota bacterium
ACCTGATAGTCCTCTCCGAACTGCTCCGCGAAGAAGGTCTCGGCATCTTTACCGCCGGAAATGGGGAAGAAGCCCTCAAAATCCTGGGCGAAACCGACATCGATCTGGTGATTACCGATATGCGCATGCCGGGGCTTGATGGCCTGGGGCTGCTCAAGGCGGCGAAAGCCCTCAACCCGGATCTGCCCGTCATCATGGTCACCGCCTTCGGAGAAGTGGAAATGGCCGTAGCCGCCATGAAAGCCGGGGCCTTCAACTATCTCACCAAGCCCTTCAACAACGATGAACTGGTGCTGAACACCACCAAGGCCTTGGAGCATTACGCCGTACTCCGCGAAAACATACGGCTTCGGGAGGAAATGCGTTCCCGCACCTCGTTTGCCAGCATGGTCGGCAAAAACCAGAAGATGCAGGCCATCTTCAACCTCATCGAAAAGGTGGCCCCGACCTCGACCTCGGTCCTGATCACCGGCGAGTCCGGTACCGGCAAGGAGCTGGTGGCCAGGGCCATCCATTGCCACAGCCCGCGGGAAAAAGCCCCGTTCATTTCCCTCAACTGTGCGGGCCTCCCGGAAAATCTCCTGGAAAGCGAACTCTTCGGCCATGAAAAAGGGGCCTTCACCGGGGCCATCGCCCTGCGTAAGGGGAGGTTCGAACTGGCCGACAGCGGCAGCCTTTTTCTCGACGAAGTCGGCGAGATGGCCATGCCGCTCCAGGCTAAACTGTTGCGCGTTCTCCATGAACGCAGCTTTGAGCGGGTCGGCGGCAGCCAGACCCTGCGGGTTGATGTCCGGATCATCGCCGCGACCAACAGGGATCTCAAGGATGAGGTGGACAAAGGCCATTTCCGCGAAGATCTTTATTACCGGCTCAACGTGCTCCACATTCACCTCCCCCCCCTGCGGGAGCGCACCGACGATATCCCCATGCTGGTCGCCCATTTCGTCAGCAAATACGCCGGGCAACTGAACAAGCCCATGTTGGAGTTTGCCACGGAAACCGTACGGTTTCTCACGACCCTGCCTTGGGAGGGCAACATCCGGGAACTGGAAAACACCATCGAACGGGCAGCCATTCTCTGCACCAGAAACCTGATCCGCCCGGAAGATGTCCAGCCCGAGACCATGACCGGCAAGGAGCCCATGCAGTGGCTGAATGGCTTCGACTTGGAGCATGCGATCCCGGCAAGCACTCCCCTGCCCGATGTGCTTGACGGCATTGAAAAAAAAATGGTCGTCTCCGCCCTGAAAAAGGCGGATTATGTCCAGACAAAAGCGGCGGACGCCTTGGGAATCACCAAGAGCCTGCTCCAGTACAAAATGAAGAAACACGGCATCCTCAAACGCTGAAATTTCCCCGGACAGGGCCGAAGAACCAGCCCGGCCCGTCTGAAGGATTGTGCGGCAAACCATCTCAGGTTCCCCGGCTATGAGCTTTTCCTGCAAAAACTACGACTACAATGACGACAAGTGCCTGATGCTCAAACAAGACTGTATTCCCGGCCGACCGGGATGCGTGCTTGAAGGGAGGGTGGCCTTGAGTGAAGCCCTTACTGAGCGGATCAAGGCCCTGGAGGGGCAAAAGGCCCCCGGCAAAACAGGCAAGAAATAACCTGCCCCATGAAAAACGAAACCAGGGTGGCGGTTGTCGGTTGTGGCCCGGCCGGGCTCATGGCCGCCACCGTTTTAAGCGAAGCAGGGCTGCCGGTGGAGATTTTCGACACCAAGGCTTCGGCCGGCTGCAAATTCCTCATTGCCGGTCGCGGCGGACTGAATCTCACCCATTCGGAAGACGCCGGAGCTTTTGCCGCCCGCTACGGGAACAACGCCGAAATCTTCAGGAAGCTCCTTGCCGGTTTTTCGCCGGACGACTTGCGTGCCTGGTTGCGCGGACTCGGGGTGGAAACCTTTGTCGGCACCAGCGGCCGGGTCTTCCCCAAAGACGCCACCGCCCACGATATTCTGAAGATCTGGATTGAGACCTTGGGCAGACACGGGGTTGTATTCCACTACCGGCACCGCTGGCAGGGGTTTGCCGAAACGGGTGAACCGCTTTTTCTAAGAGAAAACGGCACGCTCCTTAAATTCCCGGCCAGGGGTGTGCTCCTTGCCCTGGGAGGGGCAAGCTGGCCTCAGACCGGCTCCGATGGAAGCTGGACCTCGTTTTTCACCGCCAGAGGTGTCCACCTTGAGCCATTCCGCCCGGCAAACTGCGGAATTGAAGTGGCGTGGTCCGAACATTTCCGTACCCGCTTCAGCGGCAAACCCCTCAAAAATCTTCTGCTCCGCTGCGGCGACCACCAGGCCATCGGTGACGTGATGGTGACCGACCATGGCCTGGAAGGAGGGCCGGTCTATGCCTTGAGCGGTGTGATCCGCGACCTGCTGGAAAAAAACAGCCCGGTTCCCATTTTTCTCGATCTCAAACGCGATCTCCCGCTGGAACTTCTCCGGGAAAAACTCGAGCAGCGTCGCGGTAAGGAAAGTCTCGCCAATTTCCTCCGCAAGACCATACACCTCACCGGGCCGGCCTATTCACTGCTCCGTGAAATCTGCTCCCCGGAAGAACTGAGAAACCCGACAGCCCTTGCCGGACACATCAAGAATCTTCCCGTCCCCATCAGCAAGAGCAGACCTCTCGCCGAAGCAATCTCATCCGCCGGAGGCGTAACCTTTCCGGAGGTGGACGCAGACCTCATGCTCCGTAGACTGCCGGGCGTATTCGTGGCCGGAGAAATGCTGGACTGGGAAGCGCCAACCGGCGGCTACCTGTTGCAGGGCGCCTTCAGCACCGGCTACCTGGCCGCCCGAGGCCTTCTGAAATGGCTGGGCCACACCCCCCCACCCACAACCACCGGGTTGTCCCCCATTCCCCATCATAAAAAAACCTCGTTGGCGCTCTAAAAGCTGCAGGATAACCGGATGTTATCACCCCCAGACGCCGGCAGGCTCACAGGAAACAACAGCCTTTATTGCCCTCCTGACCCGGTCGCCTCCGACTCTCTTTTTCCCCAAACCTCTCCCGCCGACATGGTGAAATACCCAACATTTTAGTGCTGATTTCCCGGACTGATGACAATCGTTCCTTCTTACTCCGACAACCTGTTGAAAAAACGCAAAAACAATTCCCCAAAAAGATCATGGCCCGTTTATTGCTTAAAGAGAATGCAAGACAAATAAAAATGGGGAAAAAGCCATGACACCCAAAAAAGCCGTCAGCATACTGATGCTCAGTCCCGTTTATTTCAGATTGGCGCTGCACGCCAGATTGCTTCTGGTCCGGGAGTTTTGCGCGGATTTCCCCGCCAACCGGACAAGCGCACCCCGGTGTTGATCCGAAGAAGAATCTGAATCCGTGAGCGTTCGGAAACGCCGCGAATACGCCCTCAAGGGGCTGCGCGGAAGCAACAAACCCTATTCAGGAACATCACCAGCACGGATTTCAGCAGCAAAATAAACGCACAGCTCGCTCTGGGAGGCAATGAATGGAACAGGAACTGCCCCGTAACTTTCTAAAAACGGACTCCGAGAACACCATCAAGAATACCGTTTTAGCCAGCCTGATGAACCCGGCGCCGGGCGAAGACCTGATGGACCGCCTGAATTTTCTCGTCCGGCAGGAAGGAGAAACGGCCTGCAAGGTCATCCTGGAACTGCTCATCCACCGCAATTTCGGCCACAAGGAGGCGGTGCAGTACTGGCAGGGCATCGTTGACCATCACAGGACAATATCCACCTCTCTCGGCCGGCCCGTGAGTCTTTCCGTTACGGTCTGCGATTATTTTTCCCTGCATGACATGGGAGTCAATCTCCCCAAACTCATCGATGTGCATGAGTTTGAAGCCATGCACATCGAGCGCCAGTTCGATTTCCTCACAGGCCTCCACAACAAGCAGACTCTGGAAAACGCCCTGAACCAGGAATTCATCCGGGCGGAACGGCACCACCGCAAACTTTCCGTTCTGTTTCTCGACCTGGACTCCTTCAAGGAAATCAACGATCGCCACGGCCATCTGACAGGTGACAAAATGCTGCAGCATGTAGGCAGAATTTTGACACAAAACAAACGTTCCGTTGACATTGCCGCCCGTTTCGGCGGGGATGAGTTCGTCATGCTCCTTCCAGATACCGACAAAAAGGAGGCCCTGAATCTGGCGGAAAGAATACGCACCGAAATCAACAAGGAAATCATTGTCGTTGAAAACAAGGAAGTGCTCCTGACGGTCAGCGGAGGCATAGCCACCTATCCCGACGATGCCCTGAGCGGCAAGGGACTCTTCAAGTGCGCCGACAATGCGCTTTACCAGGCAAAACATTTAGGGAAGAATATCGTCCTCCTCCATGAACCTGAAAAACGGAGGTCCAAACGGGTGGATATCATGGCTCCCCTGACCATAACCCAGATCGACGCGGAACCGTTCAAACTCGCGCCGATACAGAGCAAAAATCTGGGCTGCAACGGCATTCTCCTGGAAAGCAGCGTCCCCATCAACCGGGGCTCCCTGCTGGAGTTGGAGATCACCCTTGACGATACAAAACTGACCATCCAGGGAGAGGTGGTGCGAATGGAAAAAGTCGGCAAGGAACGTTTCGACATCGGCGTTTCCTTTCTCATGACCCAGGGGACAGCCAACTCCATGCTCCGCGATTACCTGCAGTGACCGCGGTCAAGGAGGGACGTGCTCCCTCCTGAACCGGCAACGGCGGGCAGCGTCTTCCCCAGAGGGTTACTGGCCAGGGTAGCCATCACCTGGCACCGGCACCTGGGCAACAACGCGGTCCGGCGGAGTATCAGAACACGGGGAGCGGTGTACCCTTCCCTCCGGGTGCTCTGTTTCCATAATCCGTAACGAGGCGCCATCATTAACATGATTCAGCCGCCAGTTGGAGGCGGGGCAAGAGGGTGAGCCAACGCTTTCGATACTTCGGTATCCAGACGATGTGATACTTGCATTCCCACATGGTATGCCTTAAGCTTTGCCTGTCGCAAAATGGGAAGTCTTCTTTTCTTGAATTTTGAACTATTCAAAATCGTGAGACCTCTCTCTTGTTCCGGGAATTGTCAAACTTTCGAGTCCACAGGCTTTGCCGGTGGTTTACTGCTTCTGCTTACAGGAGGTAAGGATGTCACAAAACAAATTTATATCCATCCCACATTTTGAAAGTGTTAAAAATATACTTCATGATGACACGTACTATCAGTTGATTAAAAATTCATCCCAAGAATTCAAGGATGACATACACGACATATATTTTGGAAAAATTTTCC
>JAZDIS010000130.1:0-3936 GCA_043804705.1 Pseudomonadota bacterium
CTGCTGCACCCGGATCTCGACGTTCTCCTCGCCCTCTGCCAGGAGTACGGCCTCAAGGTCAATCTGACCACCAACGGCACTCTCTTGCCGGAACGTCAGGCCCTTTTACTGGCCAGCCCGGCTCTGCGGCAGGTCAACATCTCCCTGCACAGCTTCAGCGAACAGAAGGCCGATTCACCCTTTTCCGGCTACCTGGACGGGATTTTCGCCTTTATCCGGGAAGCCCAGACCACCGGGCCGCTGATCAGCCTGCGCCTCTGGAATCTGCCGCCGGCGGGCACCGATGTCCCCGGCCCCAACGAGCCCATCCTCAAGGCGCTTGAAGATTTTTTCGCCCTGCCCGAGCCGCTTGTCGACAGGCTCACCCCCGGCCACGGCCTCACCCTGGCCCCCAGGATTTTCCTGAGCCGGAACGCCCGCTTCACCTGGCCCCATGCTCCGGCGCCCGGCCTGGGCGACAAGGGCACCTGCCTCGGGCTGCGGGATCATGTCGCCATCCTGGTGGACGGCACGGTGGTGCCCTGCTGTCTCGATGCCGAAGCGGATATCCCCCTGGGCAACATCCACAAACAATCCCTGACCGAAATCATTAATGGCCCCCGCGCCACCGCCATGCGCACCGGCTTTACCCAGCGGCGGCTTACAGAAACCCTCTGCCGCCGCTGCACCTTCCGGCAGTCGTTTTAGCCCTTGCTGGGTAATCGCGCACCAGTGCCGGAGATGCGCGTGTCAATTGTCGGCAGCAGTGCCGACCAAGAGGTCTGCGAAGTGTGCTATTGCACATGAGCAGGCCGATGACAGCTAAGCGAGCGCAGCGAGACTGCGAAGCAGATCCGGTGCTGGTGCGCGATTACCCGCTAGCTGGCCGCAGGCCGCGGAAATATCCGCGCCCCGGCTCTGCCGGATAAAGGTGTTGAAGCCCGCCTCGCGCAGCACCTTCTGAAAGGCAAGGGTCTGTGCCTCGTCCGGGCAGGCAAATTCCGTATCCCCGGAACCGTTGTAGGGCAGCAGGTTGATCCGGCTGGGGATACCCTGCAGCTTTTCCGCCAGCAGGCGTGCGTCCGCCAGCGAATCGTTGATCCCCTTCAGCATGATGTACTCGAAAAGAATCACCTTTTTTTTCCCCAGCGGATACCTGCGGCAGGCCGCGAGCAGCGATGCCAGCCCATGGGTCCGGTTCACCGGCATCAGGCTGCTGCGGACCGCGTCATCGGCTGCGTGCAGCGACACGGCCAGATTGACCCGGATATCCCTTCCCAGATCGTCGATCCGCGGCACGATGCCGCAGGTGGAGACCGTAATCCGCCGCTCGGAAAAGCCGAGCCCCTGGTCATCCATGAGGATTTTGAGCGCGGCCAACAGGTTGTCGTAATTGGCCAGGGGCTCGCCCATGCCCATGAAGACCAGATTGTTGAGCAGCTCCCGCGGGGTGGCC
This sequence comes from Pseudomonadota bacterium, assembly GCA_043804705.1. Lineage (GTDB taxonomy): Bacteria > Desulfobacterota > Desulfobulbia > Desulfobulbales > Desulfurivibrionaceae > Thiovibrio. Next base: position 1,436 of record JAZDIS010000130.1, read on the forward strand.
CGCTCGATGCCGCCCACGACCATGTGGGTCATCACCGCCAGCACCTGACCCACGATCTCGGCGGGCCGCAGGTTGCGGACAAAACCCAGCCCCCCGGTGAGGCAGAAGCGGCAACCCATGGCGCAGCCCGCCTGGGAGGAGATGCACAGGGTATGGCGACCGTCCTCGGGGATGAGTACGCTCTCGATCACTGCTCCGTCTGCAAGCCGGAAGGCGAATTTTTCGGTGCTGTCCGTTGATTTTTCCACGGTCTCGGGTTCGAGGCTGCTCATGATGGCGTGGCCGGCCAGCAGCGTTGTCACCTCCCGGCTGATCCCCAGCTGGGAAAAATCGAAGACCCCGGGCCGGTACAGCCGGGCAAGGATCTGCCTGGCCCGCTTGGCAGGCAGCCCCAGGGACACGACAAAGGCGTGCAGCGCCTCCGGGGTGAGATCGCGCAGATCGGTTTGCCCGTCCCTCTGTGAGGGAGATTGCGGCCTGCCCGCCGCCTCTGTCTTTGCCTGAATATCCATGCACACTCTGTAACACATTCCCCCCCTGTTTCAAAAGATGATGAACTCGCAAAACATGAAAAAAGGTCACAGGTCCGTAACGCAGGCACATGAAGTGCCGAGCAATAACCGTTGTAATCGCGGCTTTTTTTTGCGATTTCAACAAAGGATAGCCGGAGAAAATCCAGGCTCAAAAACCCCTTGACGCAGCCGGACAAATAAATCAAATATACATTTAACTTATTATCCAGAGGAACCCATCCGTGAGAAAACAACGCAGCGACGGCCAGGAAACCCGCCAAAACCTGCTGGCGGCCGCCGGTAAAATTTTTGCCGCCAAGGGCTTCCGGGAGACGACCATCGCCGAGATCTGCAAGCAGGCAGGGGCCAACACCGCCGCGATCAGCTACCATTTCGGCAGCAAGGAAGCCCTGTATGTGGAGAGCTGGCGCTATGCCTTCACCCGGTCATTAAGCATCTATCCCCCGGATGGCGGCATTCCGCCCGAAGCCCCGGCGGAAGAACGTCTGCACGGGCGGGTTCTGGCGATCATGCGCCGGATCATCGACCCGCAAAGCCACGATTTCGACATCTTCCACAAGGAGATGGCAAACCCGACCGGCCTCCTGGCCACGGCCATGCAGGAATCGGTGGAACAGATCTTTAAGGGCCTCACCCTCCTGGTCTGCGAATTGCTGCACAAAAAACCCCAGGCGCCCGAAGTGCGGCTCTGCGCCATGTCCATCCGGGCCCAGTGTTTCGGCCCCTTGCTCCACGCCCGCTGCCGCAAGAATGTGCAGGGGCTGCCCACAACCGGCGTTGAACCCCTGCTCGAAGATGTGGCGCTGCTGGCAGAGCATGTCACCCGCTTCAGCCTTGCCGGGATCCGCGCCCTGCTTCCCCCACCTTCGCAACCATCAGACAACGAGGCCGGCCCATGAAACGCTTAGGCAAGAAACCCCTTATTGCGCTGATCGCCGTGCTTTTTTTCGGCAGCCTGGCAGCCTGGCAGCTTACCCAGGGCAAGGGAAAAGGCGATGCCTACCGGACCGTTGCGCTCAAGCGCGGCGATCTGTCGGTTACCATCAGCGCCACCGGCACCGTGGAGCCGGAAGAGGTCATCGACGTCGGCGCCCAGGTGGCCGGACGGATCATCTCCTTCGGCAAGGACGCCAAGGGCAAAACCGTGGACTACGGCTCGCTGGTTGAGGCGGGCACGGTGCTGGCCCGGATCGACGACTCGCTCTACGCCTCGGACGTGGCCCAGGCCGAGGCCCAGCTTCTCTCGAACAAGGCCGGATTGCAGCGAGCCCAGGCGGACCTCACCCAGGCGCAACAGAACTGGAAGCGGGCCCAACTGCTCGGCCCCTCCCAAGCCTTGGCCCAGTCGAGCTACGAGGGGTATGAATCGGCGTATAAAACCGCGCTGGCCCAGGTCGCCGTAAGCGAGGCCTCAATCCGCCAGGCCGAGGCGGCGCTGGCGCGCAGCCGGCGCAACCTCGGCTATTGCACCATCACCTCGCCGGTCAAGGGCATCATCATCGACCGGAGGGTCAACACCGGCCAGACCGTGGTGGCGAGCCTCAACGCGCCGAGCCTCTTCCTGCTCGCCAAGGATCTGACCCGCATCCAGGTCTGGGTGGCGGTGAACGAGGCGGATATCGGCAGAATCCGCCCCGGAATGCCGGTGACCTTCACGGTGGACGCCTTTCCCGGCGAGGCCTTCCGGGGCGAGGTGGGCAAGATCCGGCTCAACGCCTCCATGACCCAAAACGTGGTGACCTACACGGTGGAAATCGCCACCGACAACGGGGATGGCCGCCTCCTGCCCTACCTCACCGCCAATGTCCAGTTTCAGCTGCAACAGCGCCGCGATGTTCTGCAGGCGCCCAACGCGGTCCTGCGCTGGAGCCCGCCGGACAAGGAGGGCGAGGCAAAAAACGGCCCTGACAATGAGAAAGCGAAACGGGACAAGGGGCCGGCCTCGGCCAATGCTCCCGCCGGCCCCAA
>JAZDIS010000131.1:0-3788 GCA_043804705.1 Pseudomonadota bacterium
CAGATACCAGACCCCGCCCAGGTGCAGGGGCTGGCCGGGCAGCTCGCTGGCGGCCAGCTGCTTTGTCTCGCGGATGATGCCGGAGAGTTGGGCCGGGGATGTGCCGGGACGGGGGCTGAGGAGCAGGAGTTGCCCCTGGGATTGCCCCCCGCCCAGGGTATAGAGGCTCGCCCGCTCCAGTCCGGCCATGCCCCTGGCCTTGCTCAGCATCCGCCGGGCCGCTTCCGGGGAGGCCTGGGGCAGATAGGCAATGAGCGGATTTTCCAGGTGGTGCTTTTCGGCGAAATCCTGAAAGTGCAGCCAGTGCGGATCGTTTTTGCTCTGCCAGACCCCGATGGAATTGTCCACCGTGGAGCGGGCTGCAGCGAGGCCGAGCAGCAGGCTGACTCCGGCCATGAGCAGGAGAACAACGAGGCGGTTGCGGTGCAGGGTCTGGCCGATGGTGAGAAACAGGCGCTCCATCGCTTCTCCTTAGCGTTTTCCGGCGAGTTTCGCCACCCAGGGGGCCACGAAGGTGAGGCCGGCGAAGCTCATGGCGTGGTTGACCCGTTTTTTCACCAGCTCCTTGGGCCCGGCCTTGAGCACCTCTTCCAGGGCGGCGACGAAGTAATCAAGATCCGCCTCGGCGATGACCAGCGGCGGGTAGACCCGCAGCACGGCCCGGTTGTTGAGCATCAGGGTGCCGAGGATCCCGTGTTTGTGCAGCAGGGCCGAGGCCACCATGCCGGGCAGGTGTTCGCGCAGCACGTTCTTGAGGCCGGGGATGGCCAGGGGCAGGTAGCTCACCTCGTCGATGATGGATTCTTGGAACTCGATGCCCAGCATCAGCCCCCGGCCCCGCACCTCGGCGATCCACTCAGGATATTTTTCTTTCAGTTCCACCAGCCTGGCTTTGAAGCGTTCTCCCAAGCGGGCGGCCCGCTGGGCCAACCCTTCTTCCTGGTACACTTCGAGCGCGGCCAGGGCGGCGGCGCAGGCCAGGGTGCGGCCGCCGAAGGTGGTGGTCTGGACCAGGCAGTCGTGGGGATTGTCATAGGCCTTTTGATACACCGGGGTGCGGGAGATGGTGGCGCCGATGGAGGCCAGTCCCCCGCCCAGGGATTTGGCCAGGGCCAGGATGTCCGGCACCACCCCTTCCGCCTCGCAGGCGAAAAAGTCGCCGGTGCGGCAGAAGCCGGTCTGGATCTCATCGAGGATCAGCAGCACCCCATGGCGCTCGGTGATCTCGCGGACCCGGCGCAGATAGCCCGCAGGCGGCACGATCACCCCGGCCTCGCCCTGGATCGGTTCGAGGATCACGGCGGCGATGGCCCCTTCGCCTTCCTGGGGCGCGGTTTTCAGCAGGGCCTCAATGGCCCCGGAATCGCCGTAGGGCACGGCGTAGTTGGGCAGCAAGGGAAAGTGACGGCGCAAGCGCTCGTTGCCGGTGACCGACAATGCCCCCAGGGTCTTGCCGTGCAGGGATTCCTTGGCGTAGATAAAGCGTTGCCGCCTGCCCTGGAAATAGCGGCTGGCCAGCTTGAGCGCCGCTTCCACCGCCTCGGTGCCGGAGTTGCAGAGATAGACCTGATCGAGATCGCCGGGGCAAAGCAGGCTCAGGTTATGGGCGAGCACCGCCACGTGACGGGAGAGGAGTTCCTTGGACAGATCCACCTTCCTGCCGGTCAGCACCTCGATCATGGCCTGTCTGACCTTTGGGTGGTTGTGGCCCAGGTTCAGGGCGCCGTAGGAGGAGACAAAATCGAGAATTCTTTTGCCCTGGGCGTCGATGATCACCGCGCCCTCGGCCTCCTGGGGGTCGATGGCCGTGTATTCCCCCATCTCCAGCAGGGTGACCAACCCCGGGTTCACATGCCTGCGGAAGAGCGCCACCGCTTCGGCGTACGGGCGCTTGCCCACCTCGCTCAAGGGAATCCAATCCGGGTGCATGCTCAACCCTCCATTGTTGTTTCAGGATAAGGATAGCGCTGGAAAAATTCCTCCAGGGCCGTGGCGGTGCGCAGAGCCTCGTAAAAATTGCCCGAAATCTTGGTCTTGCCGGTGAAAAAGCTCTTCTGGGGCGAGAGGGTGTTTCGAGCCACGGCGAGAAAGGTTTCAGCGCCGGTGCGAAAGCCGAAGGCGCCGGTCCGCGAGCCTTGGCTCACCCCGGTGAGGATGCCTTGGTCAATGGTCAGCGACCAGCAATCCTGTCCGATGATTTCGATCCAGAAGGCGGCCGACAGGCTTATGAGATTTTTGATCAGGGGCTGGCCCATGAAGCCCGGCAGGTACTGGTTGAAATAGTGCTGGATCGCCGCTTCGCTCTTCATGCCCTGCTCCGTTGGTTCCGGGCGGCAAGAAAGGCCCGGAAGGCCTGGGTCATCTCCGCCTGAGTCGGGGTGGGCAGCGTCTTGGAGCCTGCGAGGGTGTCGAGGTTTGTCCGGGTGAAGCGCACGCTCAGATCCAGGTAGGCGGCATAGGGCGTGGTTTTTCTGGCTAGCAGAGCTTCCAGGCTGTTGGCGGGCAGGCGGCTGAACTCTTCACCCCCGGCGAAGCGGGCCGCGGGTTGGCCAAAGGCCTCGTTAAAGGCATCCTCCAGAAGAAAGTTGCCCACGGGTTGCGGGGCCACGAGCTGGAACACCTGGCCCGCGCTTTCCGGTTTCGCGGCCAGGCGAACCAGGGCCTCGGCCACCGCATCGTCAAAGACCAGGGGCAGATGCGCCTGGCGGTTGCCCTGTACCCGCAGAGGCGGCAACGCGGCAACGCCCTTCGCTTTAGCCGAATCCCGCAGGCGGGCCACGGCGTCGAGAAAAAGAAAGGGGCCAAAGGTCTTGCCCGAACCGGCGGAGGGGTTGCGTTCCACCACGATCCCCGGCCGGTGGATGGTGATGGGGACGGAGGCGGCCGGTATGCCATGCAGAAACGATTCGCCCAGGAATTTGCTTTCTTCATAGCCGTTGCGGAAGTGCTGGCCAAGATCGAGATCGGCCTCCCGGAACTCGCCGGCCCAATCGCCGCAGACAAAGGCGGTGCTCACCTGATGCAGGGGGGCCTTGGCCTCTTGCGCCAAGGTCAGCGCATGTTCCACCCCGCTCAGGTTCACCGGCAGATAGCTGGCCGCGGCGGCATCCTTGAAATCGGTGCGGGCCGCCAGATGGAAGACCATCTCCGCCTTGTTGCAGATCGCGGTATATGTCTCCGGAGGCAGGCCAAGGCGGGGCAGGCTGACATCGGCCCAATGCCAGGAAAGAAGCGGCTGGAGGGCAGGGGTGAGATCGGAGAGCAGCGGAGGCTTGCGGGACAGGGCGATGACCGGACGTCCCTGGGCCAGATAGTTGCGAAGCAGCGCCCGCCCTACCAGGCCGCTGGCGCCGGTGATGACAATATGCTCTTTCATTGGTCCAGTATCTGTTTGTCTGCCTGTTCCTGCCATTGTTTTTGCAGGGCCGCGTCTTCTTCGGGGGTGGGGAGGTGGTTTGCCAGTTCGCGCAAATTGCGGCGCATATTGTCGAGGTAGCGGTTGAGCAGCTCCGGGGAATTGATCGTCAGCACCCGCTTGCCCCAGACGCTGCAGTGTTCGCACCCCTTGCAGCCCAGCCGGCATTCCGGCAGCCTTTCGTAGAAGAAATCAAGAAAACCGCTGAGCGCCCCGTTGGGCAGGTGGATTTCCAGTGGGGGCAGCAGGCTGCCGTCTTCATTCTTGCGGAAGTTCAGCCAGTGCGGCCAGCCCAGCAGATCCAGAAGGTCGCCCTCGAACTGGCCGGAAAGATAGGCGCGGGTCAGGGCGATAATCTGTGCCTCCGGCATGC
>JAZDIS010000132.1:0-2484 GCA_043804705.1 Pseudomonadota bacterium
GCCTCGAGGAATTTAGCTTTGGCTCCTGGGAGGTCCTCCGGCAGGATCAGTTCAGACCATTTCACCTTGCGGGAGTCGAAGTCCTCCTTGGGGTAGCCGGTAATAGTTTCAAGTTTATGATCAAATAAATCGATGCTCCAATCAGCATAGCCTTTGAAGACCACCGCGGGTATTTGATTGACCAGCAGGCGGTACTTTTGCTCGCTGTCTCGCAAGTTGCGATGCATCAACAGGCTGGTCAGGGCATCGGTCAGCCGCCTGCCGATCTCCTGGAAAAGCTGCACCTCCTTCGGGGTCCAGACCCGCGGATAGGAGCATTGGTGCAGACCGAACATGTAGGGCTTATCCCCCTTGGGGTAAATGGCCATCACAATTTGTGATTGGTTGCCGAAACGCTGGGTTATTCCTGCGGGCAGCGGATGCTCGGATCCCGGACCGAAGGTCACCGGGCCGTTAGTGGCCAACACGGTTCGGAACACACTGATGACATCCATATCCATGGGGACCTCAAGCCCCAGGTTGAGGGCGCCGGGATACTCCGGACGCGTCCTTTCCGTTGGCACTCGCCACGAGGCAGCCTCCGCATCGCAGGGATGGAGCAGCCACGCCCGGTCGCAATCGAAGATGGAAAGCACCGCGTCGAGAACATTGCTCATCATCTGCTCAAGATCATTCGCCATCTGCATTGCCCGGTTGACCTGATCCATGTTTTCAAAGAACTGCAGATGTGCCAGACGATCCTCCTCCGCCTGCCTGCGTTCGGTGATATCCCTAAGGGTAATGACTGCCCCGGTGATCTTTCCTGCCACTATAATGGCGGTGCTGCTCGCCTCAGCGAAGAAGCTGGTGTTGTTAGGTCTCCACAAGATGCCTTCCATCATTCTGACTTTACCGTCCCGCAAGATGCCAAGGAAAGGACATGGCTGTTCGGGAAAAGGCTTGCCGTTCAGCAGCGAGAACCGGCACACGCTTTCAAGGGGTTGCCCAGAAAGCTCTTCTGGAGTACAGGCCATCAGCTTGGCTGCCGCAGGATTGGCAAAGGTGATGTACCCTTTCAGGTCCACGCCCAAGATGCCTTCCTCTACCGCATTCAAGATCAATTCCTGATAGCGGCGACTGCGGTCCAGTTCCTCCTCGGCCTGTTGGCGCTGGGAGGCCTCGGCGATCAGGGCCAGGGCCCGCTCCTGAACCTTGTGTTCCAGCTGTTCGTTCAGAATGCGCAATTCTTCCTGAACCCTGGCCAGATCTAAATTCTTATCCACGGCAATGCTGTAGGTGGAAAGAAAAAAGTCGAGAATCTTTTCCGGCTTTTCTCTGATGGTATATTTCTGGCCGCCGCAGGTGATCTCCAACCCCTCTTTTCCCTGGAGGTCTGGGTTTTTCACCTTGTCCAACTGCTCTCTCACAATGTTGAGCAGCCGCGTTTCATCGTATGGCTTGGTGATGAAATTGAATGCCCCCGCCTCCAGGCCCTCCAGCACATCCTCCAGGTTGGAAAGGGAGGTTAAGAGAATGACGGGCAGGTCTTTCAGGTCCTCTTCCCGCCGGATCGCCCGGCAGAGCTCAAAGCCGCTCATCCCGGGCATGATGACATCGCCGATCACCAGGTCGGGTCTTGCCGCCTTTATTTTGGCTAACCCTTCGACGCCATTCAGGGCATGGTCAACGGCAAAGCCATGCTTCACCAGGGTGCGCCTCAGTATCTCCGCCTGGACGATACTGTCTTCCACCAACAATATACGGTCATGATTTTGATGGTTTTGCATGATGTTCTTACTCGGGCCGGGTGGATTGGTCTCGGACAGAGCCATCAGGTTCTCTTGCCCGGCTTATTCTTCAAGTAATCGCTCTCTCCCCTCGCCTCACTGCCAATGCCATTTCTCAGGGTATCGGCCACCTCCGCCAGGGACATGACGTATTTTGCTGCGCCCAGGTCGATAGCCTGCTTGGGCATACCGAAGACCACGGAACTGGCTTCGTCCTGGGCGATGGTGATCCCCCCGGCCTGGGCAATACGCAACAAACCTTCGGCCCCGTCCTTGCCCATGCCGGTCAGCAGGATACCCAGCACCTCGGGGCCGTAGGACGCCGCGGCGGAGCGCATGGTCAGGCTCACGGAAGGGCGATGGCCGTCCACCGGGGGCTCCTGGGAGGTGACGAATCGGCCCTGCTGGTCGAAGAGCAGATGGGTCTGTTCCGGGGGAAAATAGATGATCCCCGGCAGGGGCGACTCCCCCGCCCGGGCCACCCTCACCGGAATGCGGCATTCCGAGGTCAGCCATTCCAGCAGGCCCGGTAGAAACCCTTCGCTGATATGCTGGACACAGACTATTGGTAAAGAGAAGCTAACCGGGAGCCCTGAAAGGATGGTCCGCAGAGCCGGAGGCCCGCCGGTGGAGGTGCCGATGACCACCAGGCGCACGGGCCCCTTGGATTTCAGGATTGTGGGCTTGGGGAGGGGTGGGGCCGTTGCCCGCGTGGTCG
>JAZDIS010000133.1:0-2630 GCA_043804705.1 Pseudomonadota bacterium
CGCTATTGGTGCGGAAAATTAATGATCCCCGATTGTACCATATCGTCATCACCTCGGTGGAGGTGAGCGATGATCTTGGACATGCCCGGGTTTTGTACAGTATCCTGGGTGATGAAGAGCCTAAGAATGTTGCCAAGGGACTGGAGAGCAGCAAGGGCTTTATCAGAAGCAACCTTGCACGGGCCCTGGAGTTGCGGCATGTGCCGGTGCTTGATTTTCGCTTGGATCTTGCGGGCCAGAAGCAGGCTGAAATGGAACAGCTACTCAGGGAGATAATACAAGACGATGACTCATCTCAATGACGAGATTGTTCAGACCCTGAAATCGGCTAAAAATATTCTGGTGGCAACCCATATCCATCCGGATGGTGACGCCCTCGGTTCGCAGATAGCCATGGGCAACGTTCTGCGTTCCCTCGGCAAGAATGTCTTTCTGTACGGCGAGGAGCAGGTCTCCCATCTGTACCGCTTTCTGCCGGGAAGTTCGGAGATCGAGTCTTTGCTCCCGGCCTTGAACGGCTTTGACTGTGGCGTTGCCCTTGACTGTGGTGATTGCCACCGGCTGGGCGAGGCCATGAACTCCCTGTTGACCGTGCATCCCTTTGTGGTTATTGATCACCATTCCGGCCACCAGGAGTTTGGTGACCTCAGGTGGCTTGCCCCGGATCGGGCCTCCACCGGCGAGATGGTTTATGATCTGGCGGAAGCCCTGGGTGCCGAGCTTAGCTATGACTCAGCCTATTGCCTTTACGCGGCCATTGTTTCCGATACCGGCTCCTTTAAGTATTCCTCGACCACCCCCGAGACCTTCCGGATCGCCAGTGAGCTTCTTCGCAAAGGGGTAAAACCGGCGGATGTTTCCGGCAAGCTGTTTGATAATTTCACGGTGAAGCGCCTCAACCTCATGCGCGTGGTGCTCGATTCGCTGCAATTGTATGCCGCTGATCGGCTGGCAATCATTGCGGCTCCGCGGGAGGTTTTTGTCAAAACCGGAACTACCCAGGCGGACTCGGAAACCTTTATCAATTATCCAAGATCCCTGAATACCGTGAAGGTTGCCGCTTTTTTAAAAGAAACGGAAAGGGGGCTGATTTCGGTAAGCATGCGCTCCAAGGGTACTGAATATGATGTGGCCCAGGTTGCCGCAGCCTTTGGTGGAGGCGGCCATCGCAATGCCGCAGGGTTTAAGCTTCGGGATACAAGCATCGGCGAGGTGCAGGAAAAACTGCTGGCCAAATTGCTGCCCATGGTAACAATTTAAAAAGATGGATCTTTTGCAGGAGATGCCCGCTGATGCCCATGGGGCCACGGTTGGGAAAAAGACTCCCACGGAACCGGCCCTTGAGGCCGGTATCTTTTTGGTGGACAAGCCGGTGGGGCCGAGTTCCTTCCGGATGGTGCAACTGGTGCGCCGGGCTTTGTCCATCAAGAAGGTGGGCCATGCCGGCACCCTTGATCCTTTTGCCTCCGGCCTGCTGATCATCTGTGCCGGACGTCCGGCCACCCGCCTTATTTCGCAGTTCATGGACGGCACCAAGCGCTACGAGGCGGTGCTCAAGCTCGGCATCGAAACCACCACCCAGGATCTGGAGGGAGAGGTTACCGCCCAAAAAGAGGTCGGACTCTTTGCGCCGGAGGAATTGGCCCATTGCCTGGCCGGTTTTGTGGGCGAGCAAATGCAGACGCCTCCGCAGTATTCGGCGCTCAAGCACCTGGGAAAACCCCTGTACCACTATGCCAGGAAGGGGATTACCATTGAGAAGGCCCCGCGAGCGATCACCATCTCCCAGCTTGAGCTTCTGGAAGCGGGGCCGGAGAGCCTGCGCATCGCAGTGGAATGCAGCAAAGGCACCTATATCCGGACCCTGGCCGAAGATATAGGCCGCGTCCTTGGTTGCGGCGCCCATCTCTTGGCCTTGCGCCGCCTGCAAAGCGGGCCGTTCACCGTGGCTGATGCGGTGGATGGCGCTGTGCTCCAGGATTCCATCCTGGCCCGGCAAGCGCTATTGGCCAAGGCCATGACCGTGGAAGAGGTTTTGGCGCTGCTGCCACACCACGAGTGACAGGATACCGCCAAAAAGCACGCAATGACATTCAATTGACATTGGCGCAGGGATCATTTATTAAGAAGCGTACCCCTTAGGAATCGATGGTTGGCAGCCGATTATTTCGTAACGGCTCCTGAAATTCTGTCGATCTCCCGAATTATTAATTTATAGAGCACGAGGATGTCATGACACTGCAAGCGGAACAGAAAAAAGAGATTATCACCCAATACGCCCATCACGAAAAGGACACCGGCTCTCCGGAGGTGCAGATTGCCCTGCTGAGCTCCCGGATCACCTATCTGACCGAGCATTTCAAGGAACATAAAAAAGACCATCATTCCCGGCGCGGGCTGCTGAAGCTGGTCGGCCAGAGACGGCGCCTCTTGAATTACCTGAAGAGTAAAAACGTTGATCTGTACCGCGACCTGATTCAAAAGCTCGGCATCAGAAAGTAGGATGCGCTAACAGCCACCGCCGGGTTTCTGGCGGTGGCTCCATTTTGTTGAAATCGCAGAAAAAAACGCGATTACAACGGTGGCGATGTGTACTTGTTTAATTTTTTGTAACGGACCTGTGACTTTTT
>JAZDIS010000134.1:0-8872 GCA_043804705.1 Pseudomonadota bacterium
CAGTAAGTGCACAATTTCAGACGGCTCAACCCATGAGACCGTTGATCAGCGATTTGGTCAGAGAAACAGCTCTCGGGTGCCGCATGATCATCAGTTCACCGCCCGCCATCAACATACAGGAAGCGGTGATGGCCTCCATGAGAATGCCCCTGGTCTCCTGGTCGCCGATCATCTCGTCGGAGGGCAACCGGCATTCCTTGGCCTTCCAGACCTCGCGGCCCAGGTTACAGATAAAGGGCACCTGCAGCTTCTCGTCTTTCTGGGTCAGAGCGGCAAGGCGAATCCGCTCCATGACCGAGTAGGTGTACTCGATGCCGTAGCCGAGGGCGCCGATGGAGGGGTCGATCAACACGGAGTCCAGGGATACCCCGAGGTTCTCCAACAGGATATTGAGCTGCTTGGCCAGGTTCACGTCAATGGGCGAAGCAGCAACCATTGGATACTGGAAGGCCATCGCCGTGGCGCCGATGGCCCGGTAGTTGCTATCGGACAGCGGGGCCAGACACACCTTCTTGTCGCCGATGAGCGAGGTAATCTCCCGCAGGGTTTCCGTGTCCTTTTCGCCGTTGCCGCAACCCCAGACAATAACCGGCACCTCGATATTTTTCACCACCTCGGCCGCGGCTTTCGCCGCCTCGCCCGCAGGCCGGTTCAGACCATTGGGATCGGTACTGACCATGGAAAGACAGATGGCGTCCGCGCCGTATTCCTTGACACATTTCTGAGCCCAGGCCACTGGATTGTCCAAAACATCCTGATAATGACGGGCCAGGGAGTCCGGCCATTCCTCGGGCTTGACATCCAGCACGTCGAAGGCGATTTTGGGACTGTTGCCCATGGTCCCTTCGAAGAGATGGAACGGCAGGGTATTTGAGCCGCCAACCTTGATGCCGCTCGCTTCGTCGCCCAAGACTGTCTGCCGGATGGCGCCGGTGTAGGCCTGCTTATAGGAGGCTTCCGGGACCTTGGCGGCCCGTTCGCTCAAGGGCGTTTTTTCCTGGGCAAGCTCTGCCGCCCCAGCAGCAGCGGTTGCCGGGGCCGGGGTGGCCTTCTTTGCTTCAGGCGCAACGTCTTTCTTGGTCTCTTCCGCAACCTTGGTCTCGACGGCTTTCTTGGCGGCCTCGGACTTCTTCGCCTCTTCCGCAGCCGCAGCCTCGGCAGCCTTTTTCGCAGCCTCGGCCTTTTTGGCCTCTTCCACAGCCTTCTCCCCTGCGGCTTTCTTAGCGGCTTCAGCCTTCTTGGCCTCTTCCAGCGCCGCAGCCTCGGCAGCTTTCTTGGCTGCACTCTCGTCCTGCACCGGCTCGGGCGCTGCCGGAGCAGCAACAGGGGCTGCCGCAGGGGAAGCAGGAGAAGCGGCGAGCAGAGGCTCGCGTTTGAGAATAGCCTCGGCTCCGGCAAATTTCACCAGGGCATCAAATTGATCGTCCGACAAGCCGTAGGCCTTTTTCAGCGCATCCAGACCGAGACGTACCGAGTCAAGCGCCATTTGCCGTTCTTTTTCGTTCATCGCATCCTCTCCTGCTTCATCTATTTCAATCCTTGCCTGAGCAACCGCACCGGCTCCGCTGCCGCCACTTACGGCTGATGCACGGAACTGGGCGGCCTCCGCCCTGGCTGCGGCGACAATCTGTTCCGCCTCAGCCTTGGCTACCGCCAGGACAGCATCACTTTCCTCACTTACGGCCACCGTGGTCCGAACCTCGATTGGGGCAACCGGCGCTACAGCCGAAGGCGCAAGGACAACAGGCTCGCCGGCAAAGACCGGCCGGGCGGCAAGCCCTGCCCGGCTGACGATCTCCGGCACGGCGCTCTCCCATTCGATGGCCATGATATGCACGCCGGCCACCCCTTCAATCTCCCGGACCTGACGAATGATATCAACGCAGATGTTGATGCCCTCGTCTTCCTTGTCCTTGGCCCCCTGCATCCGCTTGATCACCTCATCGGTGACATCCATGCCGGGCACGGAGCTCTTCATGTAACGGGCCATGCCCACGGACTTCGGCGGGGTAACCCCGGCCAGGATATGGACTTTTTTATGGAGGCCGAGATCGCGGACCGCCTGCATGAACCGGGCAAACCGCTCAACATTGTAGATGATCTGGGTCTGGACAAAATCAGCGCCGTTGGCCACTTTTTTTGCCAGCCGGGCGGCCCTAAACTGCTCGGACGGACCGGCAAAAGGGTTTGCCGCGGCGCCGAGAAAGAGCCTGGGCTCATGCGACTTGATCGCCTCGCCGCACTGAAATTTCTTCTCATCCCGCATGGTCTTGACCATCCCGAGCAGCTGGATGGAGTCCATGTCAAAGACGCCCTTGGAGCCGGGATGGTTGCCGAACTTCTGGTGATCGCCCGTTAGGCAGAGCAGGTTCTTGAGTCCCAGGGCGGCGGCGCCGAGGATATCGCTCTGCATCCCGATCCGGTTCCGGTCGCGGCAGGTCATCTGGATGACCGGCTCCACTCCCTCGGCCAGGGTCAACAGTCCGGCGCTGATGCTGGACATACGGACGATGGCGGTCTGGCAGTCGGTGATGTTGACCGCGTCAACACTCCCTTTAAGCAGCCGGGCCTTTTCCCGTACCTGTTCGGCATTGCCGTTCTTGGGCGGCCCCAGCTCGCCGGTGACTGCGAACTCTCCTGATGTTAAAATCCGTTCTAAACGGCTACCCGATTTCATCGGTTATGATCCTTATCCTTATTCTTGCTTCTAACAAGCACGTTCTTTCCAAAAAAAGATCAAGAAGCGCTCGGGCCATGGCAGCCGACATCCTTCAACGGGCCGCCGCCAAGATCGCGACGCATGTCCATGTCAAAGAGGACACGCTCTTTCTTCTTGTTGATCCCCAAGGCGTCGCGTTTTGCCTCGATTTTCTCGATCATGATCCTGGCGATTTCCAAGGGCTCCGAAGCGATATTCCAGTGCGCACCCACCTGGCCCATCAACCCTTCGGTGAGATACTTGTTGAAATTCTTGGCCCCGGAGACAGGAAGATTCTGGAACACCACCTGAGCGCCGCTGGCTACGAAATACTGGCCGATGGCCACGGCTTTTTCGCTCATCCACAGGGGAGCGGTGCCGATGGCGGGCAGGTCTGAGATATCGTCGCCTAAGCCACCCTGCCGCACCATCTCGGTGGCGGCGATGAGAATCCGGGAGTTATCGACACAAGAACCCATGTGCAGGACCGGCGGCATACCCACCGTCTCGCAGACCTCACGCAGGCTGTCGCCGCAGAAACGGGCCGCCTCGGGATTGAGCAGGCCGGCCTTGCCGAGAGAGGTTGCGGCGCAGCCCGTGGCCAGGACGAGGATGTTGTTTTTCAGCAACTCCCTGACGATGATCTCATGGGTGTCGTCCGCCAGTTTGAAGTTGTCGCAGCCGACAATGGCGCCCACCCCGCGGATGCGGCCATTGATGATGTTGTCGTTGAGCGGCCGGTAACTGGCGCGAAAACGTCCGCCCAGCATGGTGTTGATGGTTTCATGGCTGAAACCAACCACCACGTCCATCTTGGTTTCCTGGGGAATGAAGCACTTGCCGCGCTTTTTGAAATTCTTGATGGCGTGGCTCAGGATCTTCTTGGCGGAATCGAGGGCCTCATGCTCCTCGAACTGGATATGAATCCCGCCTGCCATCTTGGCCCGGTAGTTGGTGGTGATGATGTCGGTGTGGAAACTCTTGGCCACCTCGGCCACGGATTGCATGACGCACTGGACATCGACCACCATCGCCTCCACCGCGCCGGTGGCGATGACCATCTCCTGCTGAACGAAACCTCCGGCCACCGGAATCCCGCGGCGCATGAGAATTTCGTTGCCGGTGCAGCAGACGCCCGCAAGGTTGATGCCCTTGGCGCCCTGCTTCTTGGCCAGTTCCAGCATCTCCGGATCCTGGGCCGCGATGCACAGAGCCTCGGCCAGCAAAGGCTCATGCCCGTGTACGGTGATATTGACCTGATCCGTTTTCAGCACCCCAAGATCAACGATGGCGCGCCGGGGCACCGGCGTGCCGAACATGATGTCGGTCAGCTCGGTGGAAAGCATGGAAGCGCCCCAGCCGTCCGACAAGGCGGTGCGGGAGGCCTGGAGCATAATATTATGGTATTCCTGGTCAACACCCATGTGGGTGCGGTGCATCATCTCCACCACCTCACGGTCGATGCCGCGAGGCGCGATGCCGAGCTTGTTCCAGAGGGCCTGCCGCTTGGGCGTGGCCCGTTTCAACATGGAAAGCGGCGTCTCATCCTGCTTGCCGAATTCGGCCAGGGCCTTCTCCCCAAGCTCAAGGGCAATCTCCTTGATCTCACGACCTTCGGTGACGATGCCGAATACCTCGGCCAGTTTTTTCAGCTTGTCCACATCCTTGATCTGGTGCGGCCCCTCGCCCTTGGCTGCTCCGATGAAGCCCTTTACCATCTCCCGGGCATGATCGGTGTGCGCGGCGGAACCCGCGGCCACGGTACGGGCGAAATTCCTGGCTGCCACGGTGTCGGCGTTGGCGCCGCAGATGCCGAGCATGTCTTCCACCCCGTCGATGATCTGGCAGGGGCCCATATTGCAGTTGCGGCAACAGGTTCCGCCGGAACCGAAAAGACAGGCCGACATCCCCCGCGCTTTTACGCGGTCATAGCCGGTCCTGACGTTCTTGGCTATATCCTGGGAGAGAATCTGTTGCGTGGAGACGCAGGTTATATCCGCGCATCCCTCACATCCATTTCGTTTGATCGCCATCGTATGTCCTCAGTATCTTGGGTTTGCTATGTAACAGAAAAGCAGATACCTTCTGGTTACTTTTTATTTCAGGCCTGCGGTCTGCCTGGCTGCCTGTACGGTATTTTTCATGAGCATGGTGATGGTCATGGGCCCGACTCCACCCGGAACAGGGGTAATATACGAGGCTTTTTCCTTTACCGCATCAAAATCCACGTCCCCGGCGAGAATGGCCTTGCCTTCCGCGGTCTTGCCGATCCGGTTCACGCCGACATCGATTACCACCACCCCGTCTTTCACCATGTCGGCGGTCACCATTTTCGGTACGCTGACCGCGGCGATGATGATATCGGCCCGTTTGCAATGAGCGGCCATGTCCTTGGTGCGGGTATGGCACAGAGTCACCGTGGCATTGCCGCCTTTGCGCTTCTGGAGCATGAGATTGGCGATGGGCTTGCCGACAATGTTGCTGCGCCCGATGACCACCACCTCGGCGCCGCTGGTCTCCACGCCGCTGCGGGTCAGCAGCTCGAGGATGCCGTGGGGCGTGCAGGGCAGAAAGCAATCCTCGCCCACCACCATCTTGCCCACATTCACCGGATGAAAACCATCCACGTCCTTGGCCGGATCAATGGCATACAGCACATTGGTCTCATTGATATGCTTGGGCAGGGGCAGCTGCACAAGAATGCCGTGGATCTTCTTGTCGTTGTTGCATTTCTCGACAATGGCCAACAGATCCTGCTCACTGGTGTCGGCGGGCAGGGTTATCTGTTCGGAATGAATGCCAAGCGCATGGGCGGTTTTGTTTTTGGCGCTCACGTATGATTGGGAGGCCGGGTCTTCTCCCACCAGGATCGTCACGAGACCGGGAACGACATCATGCTTTTCCTTAAGCTCCGCAACCTCGATCTTCAACTCTTCCCGAATGGCTTTTGCAACTTCCGTCCCGCTGATAATCTTGGCACTCATATATTTTCTCCTTAATATCAAAAAAATGATGGGCTCGCAAAAATGAAAACCAGTCACCTGCCCGCGACACAGCCAAGCGAAGCGACGCCGAAACTCCGGCATTAAAAAATTTACAGAGATCTCTACCAATGCGCACATCGCCGGAAAAAGACCTGCGCCTCATCTCGCGGCAAAAAGCACCTCGGATGATGGCCCCCCGGCAAGGCAAGAATGGGGATCAGAGTTTACAAAACTACCCAATTTAACACGACATTTCAATAGGTAAATATACTTGCAAAAAGCTCTGTACTATACATTTTTCAGCGAAAAATAGAAGGAAAAAACGAGGGGGAAAAAACAATTGTAATGCAGGAAAGGCAAAAAGAAGCTATCGCCTGATCATTCCGGTCTTTTTGACCGTTCGTTTGCCAGTTTGACAATGATATTGTTCGCCTGGCTCAAGCGATTGACCACGGTTTTAAAAAGGTGGTGGGCCACCTCGGGATATTTTTGAATAACCTCCTGGAGCTTGTCGCCGGGGAAACGTTTCACCTTGGAGCGTCCCTTGGAAGTGATGGAGGCGGAACGGGGCTCGCCGGAAATGGCGCTCATCTCGCCGAAATACTCGCCCGGCTCGGTGATCTCGGCGATCTTTTTGCCATCCTTGACCACGGATACGGCGCCGATGACCAGTTTAAAGAAATCGCTGTCGTTGTTGTTCTGCCGGATGATGAAATCCCCATCCTCGTACTCCTCGATATCCGGATGGACCAGATAAGCGGGCAGACTCTCTTCGGTGATAACGGTTCGCCGCATGATCTCTTCTATGCTGGTGACGCCTTCGATAACCTTCTTAACCCCGGCCCGCCGCAGGGGGGTCATCCCTTCCTGTACGGCAATCTTGCGCAGCTGATCCTCCGGCACTTCCGCGCTGATCGCCTTGGCCACCTCATCGGTGATCTCCATCAGCTCAAAAAGGCCGACCCGCCCCTTATAGCCGCCGCCGTTGCATTTCTGGCACCCCTTGGGACCATAGATAACAAATTCCTTTTCAAAATCACTCTCTGTAAAACCCAGGGCAATAAGCTCTTCCTTGGGCGGCTTGGGTTGCTCCTCCTTGCAATGGGGGCAAAGCTTTCTGGCCAGCCGCTGGGAAAGGACCATGGTGACGGCGGAAGCGAGCATGAAGGGAGGAATGCCGATATCCACCAGACGGCCGATGGTGGCGGGGCAGTCGTTGGTGTGGAGGGTACTTAAGACAAGATGCCCGGTCATGGCCGCTTTGATGGCAATCTCCGCGGTTTCCATGTCCCGGATCTCGCCGACCATGATGATATCAGGATCCTGCCGGAGAAAGGCCTTGAGCGCCGCAGGAAAGGTCATCCCCACTTCTTTTTTGACATTGACCTGGTTGATCCCCTTGAAATTGAACTCCACCGGATCTTCGGCGGTGAGAATCTTGGTGTCTTCGCTGTTGAGCGAATTGAGCACCGAATAGAGGGTTACCGTCTTGCCGCTGCCCGTGGGGCCGGTAACGAGCAGCAACCCCTGGGGCCGTTCGATACAGCGGCGGAGAGTGGCAAAGGTTTCCTTCTCAAACCCGAGCTTGGTGAGATCGACATTCAGGCTGCCCTTGTCGAGGATACGCAGAACAATACTTTCCCCGAACAGGGTGGGCAGGGTGGAAACCCGGAAATCAACGGCGCGGTTCCGCCCCATTTTGATCCGGATTCGACCGTCCTGGGGCACCCGGCGCTCGGTGATATCGAGCTGGGACATGATCTTTATCCTGGAATTCAGGGCATTCTTGATCGAGAGAGGCAGATTCATGGACTTGTACAGGGAACCATCCATGCGGTAACGCACCTGGAGCGTTTTTTCGTAGGGCTCGATGTGGATATCGCTCACCCCATCGTTGACCGCCTTAAGCAGGATGCCGTTCACCAGCTTGATGATGGGGGCATCCGAGGCGGAATACTGATCCCCGCCCGCCTCATCCTCCAAGGACGCGATCTCCATGCCATCGGCAGCCTCGGAGGCCAGGGTGCCGAAGTCGTCGATCTGGGTGACAGGCTCTTCATCTTTTTCTTCCGCGCCCACCGAGGTGAAAAAAGACTGATGCTCCTCATCACTGATCTTGTAATAGGTCTTGTAGGCGTCAACGATATCTTTTTCGGTGGCGACACAGACGGTCAGCGGCATTTTGACCGCAGCCTGCAAGGCTTCCACTGCCCCGGTATCCGTGGGCTCGGCCATGGCGACCTGGAGGGATTTGCCGATCTGCCGCAAAGGGAAGGCCAGGTATTTCTTGGCGATCTCGTAGGGCAAAAGCGAAAGGGCCTCGGGTTTGGGCGGTTCCCTGGTGATAACAACGGATTGATAGTTGTGCAGCCGGCTTAAAAAATTAAGAATGGTCGACTCTTCAATATGACCGAGCCGCAGGAGGATGCTGCTCAGTCGGCCCCCGGATTTTTTCTGGGCGGCAAGAGCGTCATCGAGTTGATAGCTGCTGATCTGCCCGGCCTTGCGCAACAGTTCGCCGATCTTGATCTTTCCGGCCCCGGATTGATCTTTTACCGTGGAACGCAAATTCGATTTACTGTCTGCTTCGGCCATGGATGCGAGATTACCCCTGAAAGGTTGTTATCTGCGGAAAAAACCAGCTTCTAATCAATACTATATCAGGTTGCCCACTGACAAGCATATCTGTTCTTCGCCGACAAAAAAGCCGCCGGGATCGGGACGGAGCCATGACGGTTAAGGGCCACCTGGAAACGATTCCGATTTTTCCGCCTGCCCTGCAAAAAAAACACCGGTCAAAAGACGGGTGTCCTTTGACCGGTGCCGGATGAAAAGATGGGTAAACGGTTATTTTAGAACAGCCCTGAAACCTTCCCTGATTCCGTATCGACGTCAATACGCCGAAAGGCCGGATTTGAGCTGGTGCCGGGCATCAGGCTGATCGTTCCCGCACAGGGGCAGAGGAACTTAGCGCCGGAATAGATCAGGATGTCCCGAACAGGCAAACGCCAGCCCTTGGGCACACCTTTCAAGGTAGGATCATGGCTCAGGCTCAGATGGGTCTTGACCATCATGGTGGCGTAGTCGGCGTACTGGGGATCGCTTTCCAGCATCTTGGCCTTTGCTTCCGCTTCGGGCGACCAGGAAACACCATCCGCACCGTACACTTCTTTGGCAATTTTTGCCACCC
>JAZDIS010000135.1:0-4511 GCA_043804705.1 Pseudomonadota bacterium
CCGAACCGCGCACATGCCGCAACCGATATCCACCCCCACCGCATTGGGAATCACCACTTCATCAGACGCCATCACCCCGCCGATGGGCATACCATAGCCCTGGTGGGCATCGGGCATCACCGCGACATGTTTGAAGACAAAGGGAAGATTGGCGAGGTTTCTGGCCTGGGCAAAGGCCCCGGCTTCGATATCGTCAAGCCAGAGCTTGATCGGCTGTTTCTCGGTGGTGATTACCTGTTTCATCGGCAAGCGCCTCGCTGTCCCTGTTGTTGCCGGGGAATTAGAACGGCCCTTTCCGGTTGGGCCGCTTCCCGCGGGGTGGTCCCTTTTCGCCGCCAGGCCGTGGTTTACCCGGCGCAGGGGTGTGCCGGGGTTCCAAAACCTGCCGCTGTCCGCGCCGCTCTCCGGTACTCCGGGCCACGGGAATCGGCGCTCTTTTCTCGCAATCCAGGCCCGTAACATACATGGCCGTGGAGATCGTTCCCGGCGTGGGGGTGAAATCCTGAAACTGCCGGACCGCAAGCCCGAGGGAACCGAGACGCGCCGCCATTCTTTCCGTGTCCGCAAGGGTGCAGCCCGGATGGGAGGCAATCAGATAGGGGGTGAAGTGGAAATTTTTCCCCGCCTTTTTGCCGATCTCCCGGCACAGGGCAAGAAATTCCGCGAGCACCGCCACGCCCGGCTTGTGCATGAGGCGCAGCACCTTATCCTCCGTATGTTCCGGCGCGATCTTCATCGCGCCGGGGGTATGTTCCAGTAACAGCTTTTGCAACAGACGCGGGGTTTTGAGCAGCAGCTCCATCCGCAGCCCGGAGGAAACAAACAGATGTTTGACCCCCTCGCAATCCGCCACTGCGCTCAGCAGACCGAGCATGGCCTGCTCGTCGATCTTCAGAAATTTGCACACCTTGGGATACAGGCAATCATGGCGCTTGCAGGGCTGCGGGCCGGCGCAGCTGGTGCCATACAGGTTGGCGGTGGGTCCGCCCAGATCGCTGATGGTGCCGGAGAAATCCTGCTGGCCGGCCAGCCGCCGCACCTCCTGGAGCACGGAATCGCGGCTCCGGCTGATGATCTTTGGCCCCTGGTGCCGGGAGATGGCGCAGAAGGAGCAATTGCCGCAACAGCCACGGACAATGGTGATCGAATCCCGGATCATCCGGCAGGCCGGAACATCACCGCAGGCTGGGTGGGGTTTACGGGTAAAAGGCAGGCTGTACAAGGCATCCAACTCCGCCTGGTCGAGCGGCGCGGCGGGGTGGTGCTGCACAAGCCAGGCGGCCTGCTGATGCTGCAACAGGGGTTCGCCGGCATAGGCCCTGGCCTGACGGTCCACGGTGAGTTCGGCCTCAAGAAACAGGGGCGGCTCAGCCTGGATCTCCGCCCAGGACGGCAGAAGCATGGAGGCAACAATCCGGCGCGTCTCCAGCTCCTTTTCGCTCAGCCGTTCGCAGGTGCCGGGAATACCGGCCAGATCCTGGCCCTTTGCAAGCCGGGCCGCCACCTCCAGCACCGCCCGCTCACCCATGCCGTAAATTAGAAGATCGGCCTTGGCGTCGGTCAGCACCGAGCCCCGCAGCCGCTGCTGCTGGTAGTCATAATGCACGAACCGGCGCAAGGACGCCTCCAGCCCGCCCAGAACCACCGGGGTCGCAGGGTAGGCGGCATGGGCAAGATTGCTGTACAGGATGGTGGCCCGGTCCGGCCGCCGCCGCAGCTTTTTTTCCGCCTTGTCACCGAAATAGGGATTGCCGCCGGGGGAATAATCGTCCCGGTCGCGGACCTTGGCGTTGCCGCTGTAATTGGCCACGATGGAGTCCAGGTTGCCCGCGGTTATACCAAAAAAAAGGCGCGGCTCGCCGAACTGCCGGAAATCATCGGGGGCATGGTGGCGGGGCTGGGAAAGCACGGCCACCCGATAGCCGTTGGCCTCAAGCAGACGGCCGATCAGGGCCACGCCGAAGGAGGGATGATCCACATAGGCATCTCCGGTGACCAGCACCACATCAACGTATTTCCAGCCTCGTGCTGCCATCTCCGCCCCGGAGGCCGGGAGAAAGTGTCCTGTTTTTTCGTGGGCCAATATCTGTTCTCCTCTTCCCGAAAAATCGGAGGCTCCGGGATACCTCCCTGTTTATAATCCAATTCCGTTATGATATAAAGAAGACACTGTGAACCAAGCGGGTTTTGCCTTTTCCTCCAACCATAATATTCACCGGAGCCCTCCCATGCAGGAATCACCTTATCTGGAAGGCCATGGCTTTCTTGTGGACAAGCTGCACCAGCTACCCTTTCTCGGCTCGCTGAGCGATAAGTACATCAAACAGATCCTGCGACTCAGCAAGATCAGAACCTTTGAAAATGGCGAAACCATCACCCCGGAAGGGGCTTATGACACTTGGGTGTACATCCTTTTTTCCGGAGCGGTGCGGATTGTAAAACACGGCAAGGAAATCGCCCGGATCGAAGAGATCGGCGGAGCCTTCGGCGAGCTTGCCGCCATCGACGGCAAGGCCAGATCCGCCTCGGTGGAGGCCATCGGCCCCACGGTCTGCCTGGCCATCGATGCCTCTTTCATGACCGAGGCGGCCGAGCCCTTGGAACAGGCGCTTTTTGTCTCTGTCATGTACCGCCTGTTCACCGAGGTCATCGCCCAGCGTCTGCGCGCCTCAAACGAGGAACTGGTCAGAGTGCGTTCCGAGCTTGACCATCTGAAACGAAACCAGAGATAACCCTCAAAAGCCACAAGGGCCTGTTGCTTCCCGACAGGATATGGTAGTATGCCGCTTCACGCGTAACGTCCGAAACTCAACCCGCAGGATATCCGGCATGGATTCAGAAAGGCCCTTGGCTGGCGGCATCCCCATGGTCAACATAGACGGCGCCAGAATCCGCCGGATCAGGGAAGAAAAAGGCCTGACCCAACTCTATATCGCCACGGTGGTCGGGGTCACCACCGACACCATTTCCCGCTGGGAAAACCGCCGCTATCCCAACATCAAAAAAGAAAACGCCGTCAAGCTTGCCGAGGCCTTGGAGTCTCAGCTGGCGGATATTATTGAGCACAGCCAGCCCGCTCCCCAAGCAGAGCCGCCCAACCAGGAAGACCCGGCGCCCCGGTCAGACACGGCAACCGAACCAGCCGGGCCGGAAGCCCCGCCTGCGTTCGAACCAGCCGCTCCGCCGGCAGCAACGCCACCCAGGCCCCGCCTTACATCACGGCCCGGCATCATGCTGTTTTCAGCCTTTCTGCTCCTCCTCCTTACCGGCCTGGCCCTGATCTGGCGGTATGACAACGATGGGGACGGTCAGGTGACGGCCTCCCGAACCCTGCCCACGCACGCAACCCCCGGCATCCCCTTTCCGGTGCTCATTGAGGTAACAACCAGCGTCTCCCGCCCGTTTTCCCTGATCCTCAAGGAAACCCTGCCCCCGGGTTGCATCCCGGTCCAGGGCAAACCGCAGTTTGTTCCCCAGGAAAACGATCCCCCGGTGCTCAAGTGGATCGGCAAGATCACCGGCGAACATGCCGTGTACAGCTATCTCGCCAAGCTTCGACCCGAAACGGAGATGGAAACGGTCCATCAATTCACCGGGGGCGTCACCGTCCGCTCGGACGACAACCCCAGCATCCCTGTGTCCGGGACCGGCTCTCTGCAAGCAAGCCTTTTCCATTGGGCGGACAGCAACAGCGATGGCCGGATTGACGATGAAGAGCTGCTTACCGTGTACGAAACTTACGGAGGGATTGAAGGTTTGCATTTCGGCAAAAAGCTGATCGAGGAAATCTGGGCGGCCAAGGGCTACCGCTGGAATCAGGAGGTGCGCAGCTATGAGATTCTCCAGTAACCAACCACACAGGGGAGCAGAAAATGACGGCTGAAAAAATCCAATCCCGTGCACCTGGCCTGCTATTTCTGGCCCTGCTTGTGTTTTTTTTCCTGCCGCCCCCCCTGCGGGCGGGCGAGGCTCTGGTCAGCGGCCAATATCTGAGCAATGCCGGGCAGGATATCCGGCTGCAAATTAGCGTTGCCAACCCAGCCCCCAGCACCCTGATTGTGATCCAGACTCTGCCTGCGGGCACGGCAATCGAAACCGCCTCTCCTGCTTTCAACCAGTACGATGCGGGCAAAGGCGAGGTGAAATGGCTGCTGACCCAGGTCCGCGCAGGCAGGTATGCCTTGAGCCTGCGCCTGTTGCACCCCGTGGCTGCCGGTGGAGTCAGCGGCGAGATCCGCTACAAGGATCCGGCCAGCGGCCGCCTCACCAATCTGGCGATCAGGCCATGAGCTGAACCGGTGCTTATTTCTTTGCCTGATCAAGCACGCTGCGACAGATTTTGGCAAGATCATGGATGGAAATTGGTTTCATGACATAGCCCTGGATCCCCAAGTCCTTGGCCTTTTCCTCGGTGAACAACTCGCTGAACCCGGTGCAGAGGACAATCGGCATTCCCGGCCGTATGGCAAGGATGTGCTTGGCCAGTTCGCCGCCGGTCATGTTGGGCATGG
>JAZDIS010000136.1:0-2445 GCA_043804705.1 Pseudomonadota bacterium
CCCTTTGTGGCGGTAAACTGCGGCGCCCTGCCCGACACCCTGCTTGAGGCGGAACTCTTCGGGCATAAGGCCGGTGCCTTTACCGATGCGAAAAAAGACCGGGATGGCCGCTTTACCGCGGCTGCGGGCGGCACTCTCTTCCTGGACGAGATTGGCGACATCTCCCCGGCCATGCAGGTAAAGCTGCTGCGGGTGCTGGAAAACAAATCCTATGAACCGCTGGGCTCGAGCAAATCGCTGAAGGCGGATGTGCGAATTATTGCCGCGACCCATCGCGATCTCGAGGCCTGCGTCCAGACGGGAACCTTCCGTGACGATCTTTTCTACCGCTTGAACGTGGTGAAACTCACCTTGCCGCCCCTGCGGGAACGCATGGAAGATCTGCCGCTCCTCACCGATCACTTCGTGCAGAAGCTGGGCATCGAAAAAAGCAGGGATATCGGCGGCGTCTCCGAAGAAGCACTACGCCAGCTCATGAACCACGACTATCCCGGCAATGTCCGAGAACTTCAGAACATCATCGAATACGCCTTCATCCTCTGCCCGGGCGGCCTGATCAGAACGGAGCACCTGCCGGCGCCCTTTACCCCGAAGGAGAAAGAGACCCCCGGCGACGGAGAATTTTTCAAACCGCTGCCCCTGATGGAAATCGAAAAAATTGCCATCTCCAGCTCGCTCAAGCGCAACAACTGGAAAAAGATGATGACCTGCCGGGAGTTGGGCATCTCAAAAGATACCCTGCGCCGGAAAATCGCACAGTATGAGATCGCCGTGCCCGCGGACCCGGATATGGATCAGCT
This sequence comes from Pseudomonadota bacterium, assembly GCA_043804705.1. Taxonomy (GTDB): domain Bacteria; phylum Desulfobacterota; class Desulfobulbia; order Desulfobulbales; family Desulfurivibrionaceae; genus Thiovibrio. The sequence continues at coordinate 801 of JAZDIS010000136.1, forward strand.
CCACTAGGATTCAGTACCTCAGCCCCACCCGGTCACGCACCAAGTCCAGGGTCACCGCCGCCTTTTCCCTGGCCTTCACCGCGCCCTGCTGCAAAATTTCCCGGACCTGTCCCGCATCGGCCAGCAACCGTTCCCGCTTTTCCCGTGCCTCCCGAAAATACTCCCACAGCAGATCAAGCAGTTCCAGCTTGATCTTGCCGTACATGGCCCCGCCGTTCACATAGAGACCATGCACCTCGGCCAGCCGGTCAGCCGGAGCGAACAGCTTATAGAGGCTGAAAAGATTGCACTTCTCCGGATCCTTGGGCTCTTCCACCGGGGTGGCGTCAGTGACAATGGCCATGACCTTTTTCTTCAACTCCTTCTCGGTGGCAAAAATGGGGATGGTGTTGCCATAGGATTTGGACATCTTCTGCCCGTCCAGGCCGGGGATAGTGGCCAGGTTGTCGTCAATGACCGGCTCGGGCACGACAAAGGTCTCACCGAAGGTATTGTTGAACTTGATGGCGATATCGCGGGCCACCTCCAGATGCTGCTTCTGGTCCTTGCCCACCGGCACCCGTTCGGCCTGATAGAGCAGGATGTCGGCGGCCATGAGCACCGGATAGGAAAACAGGCCATGGCTTGAAGCGACTCCCTTGGCAATCTTGTCCTTGTAGGAATGGCAGCGCTCCAACAACCCCATGGGAGTAAGGACGGAAAGAATCCAGGTCAGCTCGGTGACCTCGGGCACATCGGACTGCACCCAGAAGATGCAGCGTTGCGGATCGAGCCCCAAGGCGAGAAAATCGGTGGCCGCCTCAAGAGTGCCGCGCGACAACCGCTCCCGGTCCTGCACCGATGTGAGGGCATGGAGATCCACGATAAAGGCATACAGCTCGCTGGAATCCATGCTGGCAATCATGGAACGCATCATGCCGAAGTAGTTGCCGATATGAAGCTGGCCAGAGGGCTGAATTCCGGATAAAATTCTCATTACAGTTCTCTCTTGGTAACGGACAGACGAAAGAGGCAGCCCGACCGGGCGTAAGCCGCCGGATTATCACTGCACCTCGCATGGATACGGTGAGGCAGTGATGTTAAAAAAAAAAGGCAGGACCGGCAATGTTTTTCTGCCTCCACGGTCGCGCTGCTTTTTTTGTGACTATCCCGTTTGAGGCTGAATTGGACAAAAACCACAAACTATAACTGTTCAGCAGCGCCGCTACGCTGCTGCCGCAGATGCGCGGAATAGGCCTGCGAAGTGTGCGAGTGCACATGAGCCAAGCCGATGACAGCTAAGCGAGCACGCGAAAGTGCGAAGCAGATGCGGTGCTGCTGAACAGTTATAGATTGACAGCCTCACCAGCCAACGGTACACCTCTGCATGCATTCCCCGCAGATTGAGGCAATGGAGAAACCATGAAAAAATATGCCTGTATTCAGACCATGCTCGTCCTTGTTTTCCTTGCCGGCGGCTGCACCCTGCCCCCGGTGCATGACCCGACGCCTCTCCGCTTGGACAAGAAGGTAAAGGCAGAGACGAGCCGCCGACCGGAAAAACCGGCAGCCGCTGTTTCTCCGGAAACACAAAGGAAACGCATCTCGCTCATCCCCCAGAACAATGGCGCACAAACAACCAAGGACCCCGCTCCGGACAAAGACC
>JAZDIS010000137.1:0-3444 GCA_043804705.1 Pseudomonadota bacterium
GGAAACCAGGGGGGTGACCACATTGGTGGCATCCAACCTGCCGCCCATGCCGACCTCCAGGATGGCCACATCCACCTGCTCCTCGGCAAACCAAAGCAGGGCCAGGGCCGTGGCAAACTCGAAATAGGTGATCTGCCGCTCGCCCAGGGCCGCGCGGATCGCACTGGCCTGGCGGGCGAAGGCCTCTTCGGAAATAAACCGCTCATCGATCCGGAACCGCTCCCGCACGCAGCTCAGGTGCGGAGAGGTGTAGAGCCCGACCTTGTAGCCCGCCCTGGTCAGGATGGTCCGCAGGGTGGTGGAAACGGAGCCCTTGCCGTTGGTGCCGGCGACATGCACGAAACGCAGCCCCCGGTGCGGGTTGCCCACCGCTTCGAGAAACCGGCTCATGCTCTCAAGGCCCAGCTTGATCTTGAAAAATTGCAGGTTATCGAGAAAGGTCCAGGCCTCTTGATAATTCATTATGACACCAGCTCCAGCTTGGCATAGTCAAGGTGCAGGGTCTTCCGGCCATGCCGGGCAAAAAGGACCTCCACCGATTTGGGACTTATCACCTTTTCCACCACGCCCTCCCCGAAAAACGGATGGCGCACCCGGCTGCCGAGCTTGATATCCTGGGCCGGGGCAGCTGCGGCCGAGCCGGAGAGGCCAGGCGGATAGGAAGACCTCAGCGGCGGGATGCTGTAATCGGGCCGCTCCTCCTGCCCCCCACCATAGGCAGAGGACTGGGGTTGCCAGGCGGGGGCGGCGGGCGACTGGGTCAGGGCATGGGGCAATTCCTGAATAAACGGGGACGGCCCGCCCGCAGCCGAGGAGGAGTCGTAGGACATGACCTCCTGCGGATAGACCAGATACAACTGCTTGCGGGCGCGGGTCGCGGCCACATAGAGCAACCGCCGCTCCTCTTCCCGGTGCGCGGGCAGCACGGCCTGGGCCGAAGGAAAGCGCCCCTCGGCCAGGTTGATGATAAAGACCGTGTCCCACTCCAAGCCCTTGGCCGAATGGATGGTGGAAAGCACCAGCCGCTTGCCGCCATCCTCCGCCACAGCCCCGGCCTGGGGCGGATCAAGGGAGGCGTCGTCCAAAAACGCCTGCAACTCGCCATACCCGCCCATCACCCGGCCCAACTCGTCCAGATCCCTGCGGCGGCGGGGATAATCGTCGTGGTAGAGCCGCTCGAAGATCGGCTCGTAATAATCCATGATCCGCTCGAACATCTGGCCCAGGCTCATGCCCGGCTGCCGGAGCGCCTCAAGCATCTCCAGCAAATCAGTCAAACCCTCTTTCCAGGTTTTGCCGGCCGGGTATTCCTTCAGCGCCGCCAGGGGGTCGTCCGCGCTCTTGACCCGGCTCAAAATGTTCTGGGCCGTCTTGGGCCCCACCTTGTCGAGCTGCAACAGGAGCCGGTTCCAGGAGAGATGGTCGTGGGGGTTGGCCACCACCCGCAGATAGGAGATGACGTCCTTGTTGTGGGCCAGCTCGTTGAGCTTAAGGCCGCCGCGCTTGTCAAACTCGATCTGCCGGTGGGTCAACTCCAGCTCCAGCTTGTAGGAATGGAAACCGGAACGGAACAGCACCGCCATCTCATCCAGCGGCTCGCCAGCTTCCCGCAGGGCCACGATCTTTTCCGCCACATAGCGGGCCTGGGTGGCCTCATCCCTGGCCCCGTAAACCACAGGCTTTTCCCCGCCCGTGATCTTGGTGAACAGGGTCTTGGTGTATTTCTCCTGGGCCTTTTCGATGATGGCGTTGGTCAGATCGAGGATCTTCTGGGTGGAGCGGTAGTTCTCTTCCAGCCGGATCAGACGGGTAGCGGGGAAGAGCGAAGGGAACTCCATGATGTTGCGGAAATCCGCGCCCCGGAAGCTGTAGATGGATTGGGAATCATCGCCCACCACCATGACGTTGTTGTGCTTGGCCGCCATCAGCCGGACGATGGCCGCCTGGATGGGGTTGGTGTCCTGGTACTCATCCACCATGATGTGGCTGAAACGGTTGGCCAGCTCCGCATGCACCTCGGGAAATTCTTCGAGAATCCGCCGCCAGTTCACCAGCAGGTCGTCGTAATCCATGAGGCTGTGCTCCAGCTTGAACCGCTGGTAATGCTGGGCTATGGTCTGGAGATCCTCGGCAAAATCATGAAAATGGCCGTACTCGGTCTCGATCAGCTCCTCGATGCCCAGCCCCTTGTTCACCGACTTGCTCAGGATACTGATCACCACCCGCTTGGAGGGAAAGCGCTTGTTCTCGCCGCCCAGATTCAGGGATGATTTGAGCAGGTTGACAATGCCCTCGGCATCGGACTGGTCGATGATGGTGAAGTTTGCCGCGTAGCCGAGATGGCGGCAATAACGGCGCAGCAGCAGATTGGCCGTGGCATGGAAGGTGCCGCCCATCACCCGCCGGCAGGAATCGTCCAGCAGCAGACTGGCCCGGTGCAGCATCTCCTGGGCGGCCTTGCGGGTAAAGGTAAGAAGCAGAATCTGCTCCGGGGGCACGCCCTGCTCGACCAGATGGGCCAACCGATAGACCAGGGTGCGGGTCTTGCCGCTGCCTGCCCCGGCAATGACCAGCACCGGACCGGACACTGTGGTCACGGCCTCGTATTGCGCCTCGTTCAAGGCCTTGCGGCTGATCTGGCTGGCGGGGCGTGCGGGCTGGGGCTTTGACTTTGGTTCCATGGGAAATAGGGTGGGTTGCATGGCGGCAACTCTAACACAAGAGCCATACGGCAATCGACAAAAAAGTTTTCATTTTCATGCCTGGCTGGTAGAGTAGTTCGTTATAAAAACCAGACGCCAGCAAGACAACTTTTTACATATTTTCAAGGGAATAGACATGAACAACACACAGGATATTTTCACCCAGGAAACCCTGCAGACCCTCTTTCCGCCCGAACGGGCCAACGCCTTCTTCGACGCCCTGTTCGGCGATGCCGAAGAAGGAGCCTACGACATCCGCCTCATTTTCAAGGGGCAGACGGCAAACACCCTCACCTTCGCCCTCGAACTCCACGAACGCCCCGGCAGATGCCTGGCCTGCAACCTGACCTACGGCCTACCCGAGGTATTCAGCCGCCACCCCGTCATCAACGTCAAAGGATTGGTGGCGGAGATCGACGCGCTCTTGGGCGACGGGGCCACCTGCACCGGCTGGAAGCTCGGCACTACCCAGACCGTTTCCAAGAAGCTGCATGTTATTCCGTTGATGATTAGCTTGGCGTGAAGGACTACGTCTCTTTGGACCAGTTTGCGGCATAGGAGAACCCATGCGCAAGAACAACAAGGCGACCATCGAGGTACAAGGAACCGCTATTACCGTGCTGTCGCAGAAGGAAGAAGACTTCATCTGCCTTACGGACATCGCCCGGGTCAAGAACGCCGACCGTTCCGACGATCTTGTACGCAACTGGATCAGAAACCGAAACACCGTGGAATTTCTCGG
>JAZDIS010000138.1:0-3945 GCA_043804705.1 Pseudomonadota bacterium
GGTGGTGGACCGGCTGGTGATCAAGCCCTCGGTGGCCAGGCGGTTGTCCGATTCCGTGGCCATCACCGTGCAGCTGGGCCTGGGTTTTTTGCTGGTCCAGCTGCCGGAGACCGGGAAGGAGACGCTGTACAGCGAGCATGCCGCCTGCGTCCGTTGCGGCAAGAGCCTGCCGGAATTGAGCACCCAGCTGTTTTCCTTCAACAACCCAAAGGGTGCCTGTCCGGAATGCGGCGGCCTGGGGGTGAAACAGTTTTTCGATCCGGAGCTGGTGGTGCCCAACCCCGGCTTAAGCCTCAACCAGGGCGCCATCCTCCCCTGGCAGTCCAACTCGCCTTCCACCTATACCCAGGAGCTCATGGCCGGGCTTGCCCAGCGATACGGGTTCTCGTTGGATACCCCGTTTGCCGAGCTGCCTGAACGGGCCAGGGAGGTTATTCTGCACGGGAGCGGCTTTGAGGATGTGTCCTTCGACTATGTGCGTTTCCGCAGGCTGCATACCCACCGCAAGCCCTTTGCCGGAATCCTCCCGCAGCTGGCCCGGCGGTATCTGGAAACCGGCTCCGGCTCGGTGCGGGAAGAGTTGGAGCAGTACATGAACGAGCAGGATTGTCCGGCCTGTCACGGGGCAAGGCTCAGGCCCGAGGCTCTGGCTGTGCGGATCGGGGCGTGGAATATCCATGGCCTGACCAGCCAGAGCATCGGGGGGCTCATGGAAATCCTGCCATCCCTTGCCTGGACCCCCCAGGAGCTGTTCATTGCCGAGCGGATTTTAAAAGAGATTGTTGACCGGCTCTCCTTTTTGCACGATGTGGGGTTGGGTTATATCTCGCTGGCCCGCAAGGCGGCAACCCTCTCCGGCGGCGAGGCCCAGCGGATCCGGCTCGCCTCCCAGATCGGTTCGCGGCTGGCCGGGGTCTTGTACATTCTCGATGAGCCGAGCATCGGACTGCACCAGCGGGACAATGCCCGGCTCATCAACACCCTGACCCGGCTGCGGGATCTGGGCAATACCGTGCTGGTGGTCGAGCACGACGAGGACACCATCCGGGCGGCCGATCATGTGCTGGACATGGGGCCGGGCGCCGGGGTGCACGGCGGTGAGGTGGTTTACAACGGCGAGGTCGAGGGGCTGTTGCGCCACGAAGCATCCATTACCGGCGGCTATCTTTCCGGCCGTTTGTCCATCCCGATTCCCAAAAAGCGGCGGCGTCCCGCCTCGAAAAAGGGATGGCTCGCCATCCGGCAGGCCACGGCCAACAACCTGCAGAACATCAATGTCCGTATACCCCTTGGCCTGATGACCTGCGTCACCGGGGTTTCCGGCTCTGGTAAAAGTTCGCTGGTGATCGAGACCCTGTTCAAGGGGGCGGTTAATTTTCTCGCCCACCCACAGGGGCAATCCGGCAAAGGATGCGCCTTTGAGGGTCTGGAGCAGATCGATAAGGTGATCGACATCGATCAGAGCCCCATTGGCCGGACGCCCCGCTCCAATCCCGCCACCTATACCGGACTGCTCACCCCGGTGCGCGAACTCCTGGCCCGGTTGCCCGAGGCGCGGGCCAGGGGCTATCAGCCGGGGCGCTTCAGCTTTAACCTGAAGGGCGGCCGGTGCGAGGCCTGCGAAGGCGAAGGGGTGATCAAGATCGCCATGCATTTTTTGCCGGACATCTACGTGACCTGCGAGGCCTGCGGCGGCAAACGCTACAACCCCGACACCCTGGATATTGTCTATCGGGGTAAGAATATCGCCGAAATCCTGGCCATGAACGTGGAGGAGGCCCTGGCCTTTTTCGCCAAGGTTCCCCAGATCAGAGGCAAGCTGCAAACCTTGCTGGAGGTGGGGTTGTCCTATCTTGCCCTGGGTCAGTCCTCCGTGACCCTGTCCGGCGGCGAGGCGCAACGGATTAAGCTGGCCAAGGAATTGAGCAAAAGAAGCACCGGCAAAACCCTGTACATCATGGATGAACCGACAACCGGGCTCCATCCGGCCGACATCCAGCATCTGCTCCATGTGCTGAACCGGCTGGTGGAGAGCGGCAACACCGTGGTGATCATCGAACACAATCTTGATGTGATCAAAACCGCCGATCATCTCATAGATCTCGGGCCGGAGGGCGGGGATCAGGGCGGCGCCGTTGTCGCAATAGGCACTCCCGAGGAGGTGGCCTGCATCAAGGAGTCGTACACCGGGCAATTTCTCAAAAAAATTCTGACAGGAAGGGGGTAGGCCGGAGCGCGAAGTTACTGACGCCGTTATCGGAAAAAGTCTCGGGCGATTCGATGAAAGCCGTTGATAAAAATGTTGGTCATTCCGTATGTTCAAAACGGCATAAGGAGCCGTAAAGGAACTACCAGAATTGGATAAGTTATTTTGTGACGGCTCCTAAATTGTAAAAGAGCCGTTGAAGTTTCGGCATATTTCATTATAAAGAGTTGAGTGCGGGACTAAAAGCAGGTTGAAACGTGGCGTTTGCCATACATAAACTCAGACTCAGACAAGGAATTGCAAATCATGGCGGAAGAGAATAACGAGGGCGCTCAGGCGCCGCAACCCCCTGTTTTCCGGTTGCAGAAGATGTACCTCAAGGATTTATCGTTTGAAAATCCCGAGGCTCCGGATATCTTTTTGGCTAAAGGCGAACCCAAGGTTGATGTGAATCTGGGCTTGAAGCACCGGCAGCTGGAAACGGAAGACCATTATGAGGTCACCCTGGCCGTTACCGCCAAAGTGACCAACAGCCAGACCGAGAAAACGCTTTTTATCATCGAGGTCGAGCATGCCGGGGTGTTTTTGTTGAAAAACATCCCGGAGGAGCATTTGCCGCCGGTATTGGCGGTGGAATGCGCATCTCTGCTTTTTCCCTTCACCCGGCAGATAATCAGTCAGGTTTCGGTGGATGGCGGGTTTATCCCCTTCCTCATGGAGCCGATTAATTTTCACGCCTTGTATGAAAATTCAAAAAGGCAGAGAGCGGCGCAGGAGCAGGCGCAATAAAAGTTTTTGACAGAGAGAGCATCACATAAAAAAAGCCCGGCAATTGCCGGGCTTTTTTTATGTGATGCTGAAGGCAGAAAGGCTTAGAGAATTTTTGGTTGCAGCATGATAACCAGCTCGCTTTTCTTGGTGGACTTGGCAGAGTGGGAGAAAAGCTTGCCGATTATGGGAAGATCACCAAGGAAGGGAACCTTGCTGCTGCCGCCGGAGTCCTCAGCATTGTCAATAAGACCGCCAACCACCACTACTTGTCCGCTTTTTACACGCACAGTGGTGTTCATTTCCCGGAGCTTAATCCTAGGAACACCAATCTGTCCTCCCCAACCGACTATATAATCAACTTCGTTCCCATCAAGCTTTGATGTGACCGGAGTCAGGTTCAGGATGATCTCATCGTTTTCCATAATGGTGCCGATCACCGACATACCGATGCCGGACATGAGGGTTGCGGTTGTGATGCTATAGGTTACCGTGCCTGTTGTAGCGTCAACCCGGGATTCAACCTTGTCGATATATTTGACACTGTCGCCCGCAGTGATGAGGCCTGGCTGGCCATTCATGATGCTTAATTTTGGGTTGGCTAAGACTGTGGAGTTGCCTTGGGTGTCGAGAAAGTTCAGGGCAAGGGAGAAAGGATTGGCGTCAGCAGCGAGAGCGACCTTGCTTACAACCCGGCCACCGCTGTTGGCTGTGGCGGCATCGTAGATAATACCGTTAGGGCCAAAAAGGGTGAAATCGACATTTTTTCCGCTCAGAAAATTGGTCCAATCAATGCCCCGGCTCTCGGTATTATCTATAGCAACCTCTACGATCTTCGCTTCGATGGAGATTTGGCGGTACAGCTCACTCTTGAGATTGTCAAGATAGACGGCAATCTTTTCAACTAGGGGCCGAGGGGCGGTCACGGTGATCAGGCCGATGGGTTTGTCAATGCTGTAATACCCTTTTCC
>JAZDIS010000139.1:0-14946 GCA_043804705.1 Pseudomonadota bacterium
GCTGGGCTCGGACACCGGCGGCTCCATCCGCCAGCCCGCCTCCCACTGCGGGACCGTCGGGATCAAACCCACCTATGGAAGGGTCTCCCGCTTCGGCCTGCTGGCCTATGCCTCTTCCCTGGATCAGGTCGGGCCGCTCACCAAGGATGTGCGCGATGCCGCCATCATGCTCAATGCCATCAGCGGCTACGACCCACGTGATTCCACCTCGGTCAACCAGCCGGTGCCTGATTACACCGCTGCCCTTGCCCCCGATTGTAACGGCCTCACCATCGGCATCCCCAGGGAATACTTCGGCGCAGGGCTCGACCCGGAGGTGGAACAGGCGGTGAAGAGGGGCATTTCTCTGCTCGAGGAAGCCGGGGCCGAAATTGTGGAAATTTCCTTGCCCCATACCGAGTACGGGGTGGCGGCTTACTACATCATCGCTCCGGCCGAGGCCAGCTCCAATCTGGCCCGCTACGACGGGGTCAGGTACGGCTTCCGCGATCATGACCAGCACGAACTCCTGGAGATGTACCGTCACAGCCGCTCCCAGGGTTTCGGCGAGGAGGTGAAACGGCGGATCATCATCGGCACCTACGCCCTTTCCTCCGGCTACTACGATGCTTACTACAAGAAGGCCTCCCAGGTCCGCACCCTGATCGTCGAGGATTACGCCAAGGCCTTTGCCCGGTGCGATCTGCTGGTCTCTCCGGTCACGCCCGCGCCGGCCTGGAAAATCGGGGAAAAGGTTGACGACCCGTTGAGCGTGTATCTCTCCGATATCCTTACTATCTGCACCAACCTGGCCGGCTTGCCCGGCATGTCGGTGCCCTGCGGGATAAGCGCCGACGGCCTGCCCATCGGCCTCCAACTCCAGGCCACTCATTTTGCCGAGGAAAAAATCTTCCGGGCTGCCTATGCCCTGGAACAACGGCTCGGTCCGGCAGGGAACAAGCCGCAATTATAGAAGAATTTGGCCACGGAAACCACGAAAGAACAAGAAAATAAAGCGTAACTGCTCAGGCAGATGTTTTCACATGGATCTGGGCCGTTACAAGAAAAAAACCCAAAAACTTCGTGTTTTTCGTGGATTTCGTGGCCCCCATCTTTTTTGTGAGGATTTACACCCCATGAAACTCCCTGTGCGCGATAATATCGCAAGCCTCATCCCCTATCCGCCCGGCAAGCCCCTGGAAGAGCTGGAGCGCGAGTACGGGATCACCGGCTCCATCAAGCTGGCCTCCAACGAAAACGCCCTGGGTCCGTCCCCAAAGGCGGTGGCCGCCGTGGCCGACAGCCTGAAAAACCTGCACCGCTATCCTGACGGAAGTTGCTATTACCTGGCCCGGGCGCTGGCCGAAAAAATCGGCGTGGCCCCGAGTCAGCTGGTCTTCGGCAACGGCTCCAACGAGGTCATCCAACTGCTGATCGCAGCCTTTCTCGCGCCGGGCGAAGAGGTGATCACCAGCCAGCCCACCTTTCTCGTTTACCAGAAGGCGGTCCAGGCCCAGGGCGGCATCAACCGGGTGGTGCCGCTGGCCGGCATGCACCATGACTTGGACGGAATCATCCGGCAGATCACGAAAAAAACCCGGCTCATCTTTCTCGATAACCCCAACAACCCCTGCGGCACGGTGTTCGGCAATGAGGCCTTCGCTGCCTTTCTCGACAAGGTGCCGGATCAGGTGATCGTCGCTCTCGACGAGGCGTATGTGGATTTTGTCGAGCCGGCCCTGCGCATCGATGCCCGGGATTACCTCAAACACCGGGTGCCGGTGGTGGCTCTGCGCACCTTTTCCAAGGCCTACGGTCTGGCGGGCTTAAGGGTGGGCTACGGCCTGATGCATGCCGACATCGCCGACTATCTGCACCGGGTCCGGCAGCCGTTCAACGTCAATCTCCCCGCTCAGGCAGGCGCCCTTGCCGCCCTGAGCGATGACGAGCATTACGAGAAAACCATCGCCTTCACCAGGGAGGGCATCGCCTGGTTGAGCAGCGAAGTGGAAAAGCTCGGTTGCCGGCCCTTTCCCTCCCAGACCAATTTCTTCCTCATCGATGTGAAGGCAGACGGCAAGAAGCTCTATGAAGCCCTGCTCCACCAAGGGGTCATCGTCCGGCCTATGAACGCCTACGGTTACCCGGCCTATATCCGGATCACCGTGGGGTTGCCGGGGGAAAACCAGCGATTCATCAAAGCACTGGCCAGGGCGCTGGGCGAAGTCGACCATGCTTGAGCCCAAAGCCATCGTCACCATCGACGGCCCGTCGGGTGCCGGGAAAAGTACGATCAGCCGGGGGCTGGCCGCGAAACTCCATTTCACCTATCTGGACACCGGCGCCATGTACCGGGCAGTGGGACTCGCCCTGGAACGGCGATCCATTGATCTGGCCGACACGGACTCGCTTAAAAAATGTCTGTCCACCATCGAGCTGACTCTCACCCCCAACGGTGATGACGATGTGCGGGTGCTGCTGGGCGGCGAGGACGTTTCCCAGGCCATCCGCACCCCGGAGATGGGCTTGGTCGCCTCGCGGGTTTCCGCCAACCCGCTGGTCCGGGAAAAACTCACCGCCCTGCAGCGGCAGCTGGGGGAAAAAGGCTCCATTGTCGCCGAAGGCCGCGACATGGGAACAGTCGTTTTCCCCAAGGCGCTCTGCAAGTTTTTTCTCAACGCCTCGGCCGAAGTGCGGGCCAGCCGCCGTCGGAAGCAGTTGGCGGAAAAAGGCCAGACCGTGGATTATCAGGAAATTCTGGACCAGATCAGCAAACGGGACTATGATGACTCCATGCGTCAGCTTGCTCCGCTCAAGCCTGCCGTTGACGCCATTATTATCGATTCTTCCGGCATGGATCCAAAGACGGTCATTGAGTTCATGCTGGACTGCATTGCCAAGTCAGCCCGTTGATCCAACGGCGAACAGGAGAGGAAGTCATGGCAGACGAGATCCGGTCCCTGAAACGCAGGCACCTTGTGTACTACCTTGAAGTGTACGATGATGACGCCAACGAACTTCTGGGGCATCTCGTCGATCTGACCACCAGCGGCCTCAAGCTGGTGAGCAAGCAGCGGATTCCCACCAACCGGAACTATCACCTGCGGATGATGCTGCCGGAGGGGTATTTTGCGCAAAAAGATCTCTATTTCGAAGCAAAAAGCATGTGGAGCTCCAACGATATCAACCCGGATTTTTACGACACGGGTTTTTCCGCGCCGAAACTTGAACCCGCAGCCCAGAACATCATTCTTGATCTGGTGAGCCAGATAAGCTTCAATGACTGAGCCGCAACAGGAGCAGCAGGTGAATTCCGTGCTCGATTGCCGGGGGCTGGCCTGCCCGCAGCCCGTGCTCCGGGCCAAGGAGTTGCTTGATTCCCTGGGGCAAGGCTCGGTGGAGGTGCTGGTTGACAACGAGGCCGCCCAGAGCAATCTGGAGCGTTTCGGCAAAAGCCAAGGATGTGCCGTGGCAATCCGAGCCTCCGGAGACACCCGTCACATCACGCTCAGCAAGGGTACGCATGGGGAGGCGGCCAAGGCGGTGGCCCCGGAGGATTACCGTTGCGATCTGCCCGGCACCGGCCTGGTTTGCGTCATTCCCGCCGATACCATGGGGCGGGGCAACGATGCGCTGGGCGGAGTGCTCATGCGGGCCTATGTCAAGACGCTCAAGAGCCTCAGCCCCCCGCCCGGTAAGATCTTCTTTTACAATACCGGGGTGAAAATCACCGCCACCGAGTCCGACCTGATCGCCCCCCTCCGGGAGCTGGCCGGCCTGGGAGTGGAAATCTACTCTTGCGGCACCTGCCTGGATTTTTTGCACCTCAAGGACACCCTGCTGGTGGGGCAGGTCACCAATATGTTCGAGATCATGGACGCCATGGCCCAGGCCCGTAAAGTGCTCAGCCCTTACTGAAGGCTGCCGCCTCCCTCAATATGCCCGAATCCTCTTCCCCCATCTATCTCGACAACGCCGCCACCTCCTTTCCCAAACCCCCGGAGGTGGCCGAGGCCATGCACCGGCTGATCCGGGAGATCTCCCTGAGTCCGGGCCGCTCGGCGCACCGCTTTTCCCTGGCCGCCAGCCGGGTGATCTTTACGGCTCGCGAGCTGCTCGCCGGTTTTTTCGGCTGCCGGGATTCAAGCAGGGTGGTCTTCACCAGCAATGTCACCGAGGCGCTCAATGTGGGGATTTTCGGACTGCTCGCACCCGGCGACCGGATCCTGACCACCGGGATGGAACACAATTCGGTGATGCGCCCCCTGCGCCACCTGGAAAAAACCAGGGGGATCGTCCTTACGATTCTGCCCACCGGCCCCACCGGCGCCATCGACCCGGACGATATCCCCAAGCGGCTGGGCGCCAAGACCCGGCTCATCATCATCAACCACGTCTCCAATGTGACCGGAGCCGTCGCCGATCTTGAAGCCATCGGCAAACGTAAGGGCGAGGCGTTGTTGATGGTGGACGCGGCCCAGTCCGCCGGGGTTTTTCCCTTGGAGATGGAAGCCTGTGGCATAGATTTTCTCGCCTTCACCGGCCACAAGGGTCTGTTCGGTCCCACCGGCACCGGCGGGTTTCTGCTCCGGGAAGGGCTCATGCTCCCGCCCCTCAAAATGGGCGGCACGGGCAGCAATTCGGAGCAGGAACAGCAGCCGCAGTTGATGCCTGACTGCTATGAATCGGGAACGCCCAATACCCTTGGTATCGGCGGCCTGGCCGCAGGCCTGGAATTCATCAAAAAGACCGGCAGGGAAACGATCAGGCGCCACGAAGAATATCTCACCCGCTCGCTGCTGGAGGGATTGAGCCAGATTAAGGGGGTCACCGTGTACGGGCCATCGGCCAGCGACGGCAGGGGTTCGGCGGTTTCCCTGACCATGGCAGGCAGAAGCGTGGCCGATCTCGCCTTTCTGCTCGACCGCCGATACGGAATCATGACCAGGGGCGGCCTCCACTGCGCGCCAGCAGCCCATCGCAGTATCGGGACCTTTCCCCAGGGCACCCTGCGCCTCTCCCCCGGCTTTTTCAACACCGGGGCCGAGATCGAGACGGTTCTCGCCGCCTTGGACCAAATCAGTACAACGTCTTAAGCCCATGCCATCCTGCAACTCTTGCCCCAACCCGGCCAGCCGCTGTTTCAACTTTAAAAAAATACCCGAGGCTTTTATGAAAAAATATCTCCAGGCATGTTCCCTCTTGATGCTGCTGCTTGCGGCAATCGCCTGCGGCGACGGAACCCCCACGGAAAACAGCCAGGCCTCTCCGGGCGGTTCCGGTCAGGCACCGATCTTCCGTTCTCTTTCGCCGCAGGAGGCCAAATCCCTCATCGAATCCCGCAAGGATCTGGTGCTGGTGGATGTCCGCTCGCCGGAAGAGCTGTCCGCCGGGTCCATTCCCGGCTCGCGGCTCATCCCCTTCGGCGAGCTCGCCCAGGGCAGGATGAACCTGCCCTCCGGCCAGCCCCTCTTGCTGATCTGTGCGGTGGGCGGCCGCAGTTATGCGGTGGGACAGTATTTTTCGGGCAAGGGCTTCGGAGAGATCTACAACCTGGCCGGCGGCATCAGCGCCTGGAAGGCGGCAGGGCTGCCTCTGCAACCACGATAACGAGCGGGTAATCCAAGATCGACCGCTTTACTTGACTTGCGTCAATGCTGCGCAATCATTTCGCGTATATGCTATCGGGAAATGATTGAGAGGAAACGCACACCCACCAGGAGGATTTCGCACCCATGAATTTCGTCAAAAAACTCACCATCAAAGGCATGTTGCGGCTGCTTGTCTGTCTGCCTCTGCTGTTCCTGATCGCCATCCTCCTCATCAACAGTGCGGAGAGCTACACAAACATGCGGCAAGCCGCCTCCCTCAAGGAGCTTGCCGCCATCGCCGCCCTCAATACGGAGATTGCCCACGAAGCTCAGAAGGAACGGGGGATGACCGCCGGTTTTCTTGGCAGCAAGGGACTGAAATTCGCGGACCGGCTTCCGGCCCAGCGCGGGGAAACCGACAAACGGATCGCGGCGCTCAAGGATTTTCTGGCCCATTCCGTGGCGGACAAGACCGATCTTGCCCTGAACGAAAAATTGCAAGGGGCTCTGACCGGGATCGGCAAAATCACCGCGATCCGGCAGCAGGCTGATGCCCAGGCCATCGCCGGACCCGAGGCCATCGCCTTTTACACCGGCGTGATCCATGATTTCCTGACCACCATTCCCATGATCGCCCGGACAAGCCCGGACCAGAAAATCATGAAGGCCCTCACCGCCTACTACAATTTTGTGGAGGCCAAGGAGCGGATGGGCATGGAACGGGCGGTGCTGAGCAACACCTTTGCCAATGACAGCTTCGCCCCCGGGATGTACCGGAAATATGTGGAAATACTTTCGGCGCAGAAGGTTTTTCTCGAAAATTTCCAATCCTTTGCCGAGAACCCGGCCAAGGATTTTTACAAGGAAAAAATGGCCGCCCCGGCAGTGGGAGAGGTTGCCGCCATGGAGAGCGCCGCCCTTGACAAATATCTGGTGGGTGGCTTCGGCATCCAGGCGGAGCACTGGTTTGACACCATAACCAAAAAGATCGAGCTGATGAAAGAGGTGGAAACCTGGCTTGGGACGGATCTTGTGGCCCTGGCGGAGACCCATATGCAGGAGGACCGGTTCTCGCTGATCATCACCGCAAGCTCGGCCCTGATCGTTATTGTTCTCAGCGTCTTGATGGCGGCCTATCTTTCTTCCTTCATCGTGGGTACTCTGGAACACATCAGCGATGATCTGGCCAATGGCGCGGCCGAGGTGAACGCGGCGGCGGGGCAGGTCTCTTCCGTAAGCCAGTCCCTGGCGGACGGCGCCGGAAATCAGGCTGCCGCCATCGAGGAAACCTCGGCCTCCCTGGAAGAAATTGCCGCCGTCACCAAGCAGAATGCCGACAACGTCGGTCAGGCCAATATCTTGGCGGGTGAAGCCCGGCAGGTGATCAACACGGCCAATGAATCCATGGGCTTGCTGACCCAGTCCATGGCCGAGATTGCCAAAGCCAGCGAAGAAACCTCCAAGATCGTCAAAACCATTGACGAGATCGCCTTCCAGACCAACCTGCTGGCCCTGAACGCTGCGGTGGAAGCGGCCCGGGCCGGAGAAGCAGGGGCCGGGTTCGCCGTGGTCGCCGACGAGGTGCGCAATCTGGCCATGCGGGCCTCGGATGCAGCAAAAAACACCGCGGGGCTGATCGAGGGCACCGTAACCAAAGTGCAGGCCGGCTCCAAGCTGGTGGCTACCACCAACCAATCTTTCCGGGAAGCCGCGGAGAGCACCGCCAAGATTGCCATGCTGATGAGCGAAATCGCCAATGCCTCGCAGGAACAGGCAACCGGGGTCGGCCAGGTGAATCTGGCGGTTACCGAGCTGGATACGGTGACCCAGCAGAACGCGGCCACCGCCGAAGAAACGGCCAGCGCCTCGGAAGAGCTGAACGCGCAGGCGGAACAGATGAAGGAATCGGTGCGAATCCTTACCGCCCTGGTGCGGGGCGCCGATTGATCTTCTTTGCCGCAGGGCCTTTTTTCCGGTAAAAAAAGGGAAGCCCGGGCGGGCTTCCCTTTGATGCAAGGATGCAAGATTTTTTCTACGGCATAATTACAGGATGGCTTTCATCTCCCCCATGTAGGAGCGCAGCTCCGCCCCGATCTCCTCGACCCCGGTGTAGCGGATCGCCTCGTTGACCAAGACCAGTTCCACATTATTCACCCCGTTGTCTTTCACGCTCAGACCCTTGCCGATCACATCGGAGTCGATCTTCTTCATGAACTTGGCCAGCATGGGTACGGCGGCGTGGGCAAAGAGGTAGCAGCCGTATTCGGCGGTGTCGGAGATGACCACGTTCATCTCGTAGAGCTTCTTGCGGGCGATGGTGTTGGCGATGAGCGGCACCTCGTGCAGCGACTCGTAATAGGCGGATTCCTCCTTGATCCCGGCGGAAACCATGGTGTCGAAGGCCAGCTCGACCCCGGCCTTGACCATGGCCACCATCAGGATGCCGTTGTCGAAATACTCCTGCTCAGTGATCTTCTTCTTGGTGGAGACGGACTTCTCGAAGGCGGTTTTGCCGGTGGCCGCCCGCCATTTGAGGAGGTTCTTGTCGTTGTCGGCCCAGTCCTCCATCATGGTTTTCGAGAAATGGCCGCTCATGATGTCGTCCATATGCTTGGCAAAGAGCGGGGCCAGAATCTCCTTGAGCTCCTCGGCAAGATCGAAGGCCTTGATCTTGGCCGGATTGGAGAGGCGGTCCATCATGTTGGTGATGCCGCCGTGCTTCAACGCCTCGGTGATGGTCTCCCAGCCGTACTGGACGAGCTTGGAGGCATAGCCGCTCTCGAGGCCTTTTTCGATCATCTTGTCGTAACAAAGAAGAGAGCCAGCCTGGAGCATGCCGCAGAGGATGGTCTGCTCGCCCATCAGGTCGGATTTGACCTCGGCGACAAAGGAGGACTCCAGTACGCCGGCCCGGTCGCCGCCGGTGCCGCAGGCATAGGCCTTGGCCAGATCCCAGCCCTGGCCCTTGGGGTCGTTGGCGCGGTGTACGGCAATCAGGGTGGGCACGCCGAAGCCGCGCTTGTATTCCTCCCGCACCTCGGTGCCGGGGGATTTGGGGGCAACCATGATAACCGTGAGATCCTTGCGGATCTGCATGCCCTCTTCCACGATGTTGAATCCGTGAGAGTAGGAGAGCGTCGCCCCTTTCTTCATCAGGGGCATGATGGCGGAGACCACCTTGGTGTGCTGTTTGTCCGGGGTCAGGTTGATGACCAGGTCGGCTTTGGGGATCAGCTGCTCAAAGGTGCCCACGGTGAAATCGTTGCCGGAAGCGTTCTTGTATGACTGGCGCTTGGTCTTGATCGCTTCCTCGCGCAGGGCGTAGGAGACATCCAGGCCGCTGTCCCGAAGGTTGAGGCCCTGGTGCAGCCCCTGGGCGCCGCAACCGACGATGACGATCTTCTTGCCCTTGAGCGCCTCCACCCCGTTGAATTCGGAAGAATTCATGAAGCGGCACTGGCCAAGCTCCTCAAGCTGCAAGCGCAGCGGCAGGCTGTTGAAGTAGTTCTCTCCCATTGTCTTCTCCTTATCGTATTGGAAATATGTTTTTCTTTTCTTGCTCCTTGGCCATCATAGCGGTATTTCCCGTTGCGTCAAGTGACTTGTTCGCGATATTGTATTGCGAAAATTGCAACAACTGGAGAAATGCCATGGATATGGAGGAACTGAAACTCTTTCGCCACCTGGCCGAGTCCCTGCACTTCGGCAGGACCAGCCGCGCCTGCCATGTGACGCCCTCGGCGCTGACCCGCACCATCCAGCGCATCGAGGCGGAGGTGGGGGAGCGCCTTTTTGACCGGGACAACCGTTCGGTGCGGTTGACCCGGGCAGGCGAGGGCCTGAGGCAGTACGCCGAGGAAACCATCGAGCGCTGGAAGGAGTTGCGAGAGAGCCTTGCCGGCGAGGCCACCCTGCACGGCGACATCTCCCTCTACTGCTCGGTCACTGCGGCCTGCTCCATCCTGCCCGCCATTCTCGGCAGGTTCCGCAAGGCCTGTCCGGAGGTGCACATCAAGCTCCAGACAGGGGACGCAGCCCAGGGGTTGAGCAAACTGAGAAACGGCGAGGTGGAGGTGATCATCGACGCCCTGCCGGATAAGCAGGCAAAAGGCCTGGAGTTCATGCCGATAACCGAAACGCCCCTGGTCTTCATCGCGCCCCTGGCCTTTCCCGAAACCGTGCACCACGACGGTCCGGAGATCGACTGGCGGAAAACCCCGGTGATCGTGGCCGAGCAGGGATTAAGCAGGGAGCGGCTCGACCGCTGGTTTGCCGTAAAAAAGATCTTGCCCAACATCTATGCCCAGGTCGCGGGCAACGAGGCGATCATCGCCATGGTCAGCCTGGGCTGCGGCGTCGGGGTGGTGCCCCTCCTGGTCCTGGAAAAAAGCCCCCTCCAGGAGCAGATCTCGGTGCTCGCCATCTCCCCAGAACTGACCCCATTCTCCCTGGGGGTCTGCACCGTGAAGAAGAACCTGCGCAACCCGAAGATCCTGGCTTTTTGGGAAATCGCCGGGGTGCGTTGAGGTCTAAGCAGATCGCCTCCGCCGCCTGGATTCCGTTTCCAGGTTCGGCAGGAAGATGGCCAGCAAACCGATGGCGGGCAGAAACGAACAGAGGTGATACACATAGGCAAGGCTGGTCATATCGGCGAGATGCCCGAGCACTGCGGCGCCGATCCCGCCCATGCCGAAGGCAAAACCAAAAGACATTCCGGCCACCGTGCCGACCCTGGCCGGAAGGAGTTCCTGGGCATAGACCACGATGGCCGGGAAAGCGGAGGCCAAAATCACCCCGATGGGCACACTGAGGACCCCGGTCCAGAACAGATTGGCATAGGGCAGGGCCAGGGTAAAGGGAAGCACCCCCAGGATTGAGGCCCAGATCACCACCTTGCGGCCAAAACGGTCCCCGATCGGCCCGCCGGCAAGGGTGCCGACGGCCACCGCGCCGAAGAAGACAAAGAGATGCAGCTGCGCGCTCCGCACCGGGAGCTGAAACTTATCTATCAGGTAGAAGATATAGTAGCTGGACATGCTGGCCAGGTAGAAAAACTTTGAGAACATCAAGGCCAGCAGCACCGCCAGGGTCAGCGCCACCTTGCCGCGGGGCAGCGTCTGGGGCGTATTGGCGTTTGCCCGTGATTGCAGCCGCATCAGCCCGTGGACCTTGTACCAGTGGCCAACCTTGATCAGGAGATATATCCCCAGCAGGGCCGCAAGGGAAAACCAGGCAACGCTTGCCTGTCCATGGCGCAAGACGATGAGCGCGGCAAGCAGCGGGCCAATGGCCGAACCGCCATTGCCTCCCACCTGAAACAACGACTGGGCCAAGCCATGCCGCCCCCCCGAAGCCATTCGGGCCACCCGGGAGGATTCGGGATGAAACACCGACGAGCCGGTCCCCACCAGTGCTGCCGCCAGCAACAGCACCGGATAACTTCCCGCCTGGGAAAACAGCACCAGCCCCGAGAGGGTAAGGCCCATGCCCACGGCGAGGGAATAGGGCCTCGGATTCCGGTCAATATAAAAACCGACCATGGGCTGGAGGATCGAGGCCGTGCCCTGGAAGGTGAGGGTGATCATGCCGATCTGGGCAAAGCTTAAGCCGTAATTTTTCTGGAGCAGCGGATAGATCGCGGACAACAGGGTCTGCATCATGTCGTTGAGCAGATGGCATACGCTGATAATAATCAGGATGGTGAAGGCTGTTTTTTCGGCTGGTGTCTGTGCGCTTACAGGGGGCGAATTCACTTGGATTTCCATGGTTGCGGCTACGTGGCGAAAAAATCCGCAGGGTAGAGAGGATAAAGCACCGGTTTTTTCCTTCCCTCGCGACCCGCGCTTTAGGCCTTAGCCCCGCTCAGGCAGTCAAATCACAATTTCTTGCCCCGCGCCGCGAACAATAGGTTTTAGCGGAACGATCAATTAGGCTGCCAGCTCCACGTTGCCGTTCAGGGAAACTTCCATGGCCCGGGCCGGACAGACGGAAACACACAGGCCGCAGGCCGTGCATTTTCCATCGTCGAAGAGCACCGCCATGTCGGGCCGGTGGAGAGAGAGCGCGCCGGTGGGGCAGATACCGGTGCAGGCCCCGCACTGGTAACATTTTTCCTCATCGCGGCGGATATTGCCCGCCGTGCTTTTCACCGTAACCCCCATTTCGTTGAGATAGGCGATGCCTTTCTTGACATTGGCCTTGTGGCCGATGAATTCGAGGACCATGACCCCTTCCTGCTGGAGCAGGATCGTGGCCTTGAGGATGTTGAACTCCAGGTCGTATTTTTTTACCAGATTGCTGATAATCGGCTGGTCGATGACTTCCTTGGGGAACTTCAGGATATAGATTCTCGTATTCATGGCTGCATCTCCAGTTGGGCGGCAAGCTGCTCTAAAACAGCCTCCACCGGCAGATCGGTTGACAGGGTTATGAGCTGACCCGGGGCAAGCTCAGCCGGGGGTTCGAAGCGCGCTTTCTGTTTCAGGTAGATTTCCCAGCGCCCATCCGACACCGCCTGCGGGTCAAGGGCTCTTTCGGCCATGCGGCGTTTCATCTCCTCTTCCGGACAGACACAGAGAATACAGTATAGCCGAACACCCAGACGCTGCGCAAGCATCCGCACCTGATCGCGATCGGCCTGCCGCTGATAGGAGGCATCAAGCACCACGCCCCTCCCCTGGCTCAGATCCTGTCCGGCCCGCTCAAGCAGGGCCGCATAGGTTTTGGCGGTGAACTCGCTGGTATAGATTCCCTGGTCCGCGCTTTCGCGCTGGTGGGTTTGCGGGGAGAGCCCGGCCAGCTCCTTGCGCACCACGTCGGAGTTGTAATAGCTTAGCCCGCGCCCTTCGGCCCAGGCCCGGGCCGCGGTGCTCTTGCCCGTGGCGATCAGGCCGAAAAAAATAAACAGGTCAGGCTGCGGCATAGCGCTCAGCCAGGGCGAAGTATTTTTTTGCTAAAGCCAGGCAGTTTTCGGCGGTGGCCGGATCAACCTCCGGGGCATGGGCGGTGAAAAGGCCTATCTTGCCGCGCACATAGGCCCGATAGCATTTATAGAAGTTGAGCATGGGCAGCAGGGTGGTGTCGCCCGCGGCCCGGCAGAATCGTTCGATAAAATAGGCGGAAAACTCGGGCAGGCCATGGAAATCGAGGTCCATGGCCAGAAAGGCCACGTCGCTTGCCACATCGCAGTAGCGGAAGCGCTGGTTGAACTCAATGCAGTCGTAGATGTAAATCTCCTCGGCCAGGCAGATGTTGGCGGAATAGAGGTCGCCGTGGCAGTCCCGGACCCGGCCCGCTTTGACGCGGGCGGTAAAGAGCTCTTCTTGCCCGAGAAAAGCGCGGGCGTAGCCGCTGATTGCCTCGAACTGCTCCCGGCTCAGGGCCGCGCAACCGATGAAGCCCTGGGTCTGCTCAAAATTTTCCAGCACATTGACGCTGACGGCCTGGGCGGTGCCGAATTGTTCAATGGCCGGGCCTGTCTCGGCCTTGGCGTAAAAGGGAACCAGTATCCCGATGATCCGGTCGAGGATTTCCATGGTGAGCCCGCCCCGGCCGATGACCTTGGCCATCATCCGCTCTTCCGGCATCCGCGCCATTTTCACCGCGTATTCCACCGGGGTTCCGGGGCCGTCCAGGGAAAAGACCGAATCCTGCTCGGTGATCGCTACCAGGCCGAGATACAGCGAAGGGCACAACCGTCGGTTCAGGAGCAGCTCCTCTGCGCAAAAATGCTGGCGTTTTTCCAGGGTGGTGAAGTTGAGAAAGCCGAAATCCACGGGCTTCTTGATCTTGTAAGCAAAAGCGCCTGCCAGTAGCACATAGGAAATATGGGTTTGGACCAGGGTAATTTCCGGCGCGGGATGGGGGTATGCTTCAGGCTGAAGCAGAGCCTGGATGAATGGCGGCAAGGGTGAATCAGCCATGAAAGCCTCCGGTTAAGGTTCGGTATGCCGAGATCCGCCAGGAATATCGGACAGACAGCACAATAAAGGTGCTGATCATAACAGAATCATTTCTTTCCGTAAACCATGGAGCGAGGTGTCGGTCTGCGCGGCGATTTCTTGAAAATAGGCTCATACTTTTTCCCGACTATGCCGAGAAGAAAGGTGAAAGCATTCTTTAACCAACCATCCGACAGGGAAGGGAAAAATGATCCAGGCGAACAGAGAGGTTCTCATCGTGGACGATACGGCGGTACTCCGCAATATCATGAAAATGCAGCTGCAGAGGATGGGCTTTTTTCAGATTTATGAAGCTCCGGATGGCCGCGAGGCCATGAAAATCCTGCACGCCCACAAGATAGATCTTGTCATCTCCGACTGGAACATGCCGGTGATGAACGGGTTTGAATTGTTGCGGGAAATCCGTACCAGCGAGATCTTTAAAAATATCCCTTTCATCATGGTGACGGCGGAGGCCACCGAAGCCAGGATCAGCATGGCCTTGCAGCTCAAGGTGGATGAGCTGATCCTGAAACCCTTCACCCTGGAGATTCTCGAACGAAAAATTCTTCGGGTCATTCAATGAGGCAGGTCTTGCCGTAACAGCTTCGGCGGGATCGGGTCCGGATTCCGCAAACTCTCTAAAAGTGTGTCCAGATCGAAACCGGTGCAGGTCCGCCGGTTTTTTGCCAATGCCGCCACGGCCAGAACGGCCATCTTCGCCCCTGCCTCAAAATAACCGTACTCCCCCTTGATATAAAACCCCGGCCGCCACGCAGCAACCCAAGAGGAAAAAGAGTATCAGCCCGCAGTGCAGGCGCAGGGCGCGGATGATCTCCGGTTTGCTGTTTGTTGTTCAGGGGGCCATTTTTTTTCTGAAAAGGCCGTTGATCTCGCAGGCTGTGGGCGCAGGCTCAAGGGTAAGGGTGACGAGGCTGTTCGGGTTCGCCTGGATGAGCGGGGCTCCATTTGGGCCGGTCAGGCCGAGCACCGTGTGGTCGGTGTTGTTGAGGCCGCCCCCCAGGTATTCCAAGCGGTCGCCCACCGCGATGGGGTTGCGGGTCTCGATAACCGGCTGGGTGGTTGCCTGGCGGACGATGCCGACCGGGGCATAATCGTAACTGATCATCGGCCCGTTGTAGAGCATGTCGGCGGTGGCGGGCGGCTGATCGAAGAAGTTTTCCGTGTAGCCCCGCGAACCGATTTTCAGCAGCTCCTCCCGGAATGTTTCAGGCAGGGCGGCGTCAAGCCCCTGTGCCGCCCAGTAATCAAGAGCTGCCCGGTAGAGGCGGGTTATGGCCCCCACATAGTAGACGCTTTTCATCCTCCCCTCGATCTTGAGGCTGTCCGCTCCGGCCCGGATCAGCTCGGGCAGCCGGTTGAGCAGGCAGAGATCCTTGGCGTTGAAGATATAGGTGCCGCGGCTGTCTTCCTCC
>JAZDIS010000140.1:0-2383 GCA_043804705.1 Pseudomonadota bacterium
ACCATCTTGAGTCCGGGGGTGGTGGACAGATCGATGATCGAGGAGGTCGGCACCGCACCGCTCCAGAAGAAGGCGTCGATTTTCCCATCCTTCAGGGCCGCCACGGATTCCCCGGCCCCCAGCTTTTCCCGTTTGAGATCCTTGTTCCAGTCGATGCCCATGGCTTTCAGCACATAACCGGCCTGTTCCTCGGTGCCGCTGTTGGGTGCGCCCACGGATACCCTCTTGCCTTTCAGTTCCATGACGGACTTGATGCCGGTTCCTTCCTTGGTCACGATGTGCAGGGGCTGCTCGTAAAAGCCCATCACGATCCGCACGGGCTGCTTCTTCCCGAGGGCCTCGATCTTGCCATCATTGGCCCATACGCCGTGGTAGTCGTAGGCAAAGGCCATTCCTGCCTTGCCGGCGCAGAGAAGCTTGAGATTGTCAATGGCGGCGGTAGTCACTTCGGCCGTAGCCTCGGTGTTCGGCACCTTTTGTCCGATAACGCCGCCGATTGCGCCTCCCAGGGGATACCAGACACCGCCGGTTCCGCCTGTAACAATGCTGAAGGAGAGCTTGTCCTTTGCCTGGCCGCTTGCCGACGCAAAGGGAAGAGCGAGGCAAATCAGGACCACAACAGCGAAGAATTCAAATCGATTGCGCATAGTGTAACCTCCTTGAGATAGTGATGAGTAATGCCGCTCCGACTTATGAGAAAAGAAATCCATTATGATTCACCCGGCACAGAAAAGTCTTGTACCCGTTCCCGGCGGGACCTGAGCAGAATCCTGACGACCACGAGGATTCCAATTGCAGCAGGCAACACCCCCAGGATGGATAGTTCAACGGGAAGGAAGGCCATGATCACCGCTGCCGCTATCAGCAAGGTTCTTTCGATCAAAGAGAGATGATTGCCCAGGAATCCTACTACACCCATGGAGAGGAAGAACAGTGAAGCGGCGCCATTGAGAAAAGCCAGGATGAACCCCCCCACGGTCGCTCCTATGATCAGCAGATTCGCACCAACCAGGCTGGATGAAAAAAGAAACGGCACCAGAAATGCGGGCAGCGAGTACTTCCAGGAATGCATCATGGCGCCGAAGGGATTTCCGCCCGTAACCGCGGCAGCGGCCGAGGGAGAGAGCCCTACGGGCGGTGAAACCTCCGAGAGGACGGCAAAGTAGAAGGCCAGCATGTGGGCCACGTGATCCGGCACGCCCACCTTCACAAGGGCAGGCGCAACCATGACGACCGTCATGATGTAGGTTGCCGTGATGGGAAGGCTCAGGCCTACAACCATGGAGGCCACCAGGGCAAGGAACAGGGCCGGGATGGTGTATCCGCCGCTCAGGGACATGATAAGGCTGGAGATTTTGAGCCCCAACCCCGTGAGCGAGAATGTCCCGACGATCATACCGGCGGCCGCGAGAAGCGCTGCCACCGGGAGCATATTGGCAGCTCCCTCCATCGCGGCGAAGACGATCTTTTGCGGGGTGAGCCATTCCTTTCGATCCCTGCTCAGGTAGCTGGTGATCATCGTGGTGACTATCGCCCAGATGGCCGAAGATGCGGGCGAGCGGCCGATGCCGAGAAGTGCCACCAGCACGATCAGCGATATCAGGTGATGGCCTCGAGTGCGCATGACCATCCATGCTGTTTTTCCCGTGGCGTCCGGAGGAGCGAAACGGTATTTTCTCGCCTCCATTTCCACAACGAAAAACGTGCCAAGATAGTAGAGCAGGGTCGGGGCAATGACCATGATCACCACGGACCAGAAGGAGACGTCCAGAAACTGCATGATCAGGAATGCAGCCGCTCCCATGAGCGGAGGGGATATGACCGCGCCGATCCCGCCTGCGGCAATAAGGCCTGCGGCCATATTAGGGGAGTACCCCGCCTTCTTGAGGATGGGCCACATGACCGGCGATACGGACATGGTGGTTGCGACCCCGCTGCCCTGCGGCCCTCCCAGTAGGGCCGTGGTGATGACCGCTCCCCGGCCTGCGCTGGAGGAGGAGCGGCCCATGATCGCGAGGGAAAGCTCCATCCAGAAGGCGCCCGCCCCGGCCGCATCCATGAACGTTCCATACACGACAAAGAGGGTCACGAAGGAGACGCTCACGGAGAGCGGCACGCCGAAGATCCCCTCCAGGGTCATGTACATGTGCCCTACGATTCTGTCCAGGTCGTATCCCTTGTGTGCAAGGGGACCGGGGAGATAATTTCCGAAATAGGAGTAGAGGATGAATCCGATGAGTACGAACGTGAAGGTGTTTCCCACCACCCGCCGGGAGATCTCCACCAGCAGAATGATGGCTGCCACGCCCATAAAGAAGTCGGCCGGGTCGGGCAGGGTGGAGCGGCGGATGAACTTGTCCATGTCCCAGAGGGCAAAGACGAT
>JAZDIS010000141.1:0-6386 GCA_043804705.1 Pseudomonadota bacterium
TGTCTCCTCGCTTTCTTCTCTCCCCCTGTCGTCCAAGCGGAGATGGTGGACCGCATCATCGCCATTGTCAACGATGATGTCATTACCTTCTCCGACCTCAATCGGGAAGGGGCGGCGCTGTTTCGCCGGATCACCCAGGAGGCTCCGCCGGAACAGATTGAGCGGGCGCTGCTGAAGGCCAGGGAGGAGGTGCTTTCCAGTCTTATTGATAGGCTCATTGTCGAACAGCGGGCCAAGAAGCTGGGTATTTCCGTGGGCAATCCCGAGGTGGACAACGCCATCAGCACAATCATCGAGCGCAACAAGACCACCGCTGAAAAGTTCTGGCAGCAGATGGTGCTCATGGGTTCCAACGAGCGTGACTATCGGGAGCTTATCAGAAGCCAAGTCCTGCAGGAAAGACTGATCGATTATGAAATCCGTTCACGGGTGGTGGTGAATGAGGAACGGATCCGTGAATATTACGAAAAAAATTATGCTCAGAAAATGAGGGAAGACGCCTATCATGTTCTGCAGATGGGTTTTGCCTGGAAGGAAAATACCCAGGCGGCCAAGGATGACGCCCGGCGGCGTGCTGAAGAGGCGCGACAGCAGGCTCTTGCCGGACAGGATTTCCGCACCCTGGCGCGGCAGTCTTCCGATCTGCCTTCGTCTAAGGATGGAGGGGATATCGGGGTTTTTAAAAAATCAGAAATGGCTTCCTACATGAAAGCGGGTGTTCTCGGCCTGCAGCCGGGGCAGATCAGCACCATTCAAGAGACTCCGGCAGGGTATCAGTTTTTCAAGCTTCTTTCCGACCGGGGAGATGTTGCTCTTCAGGCTTCATATGAGACAGTGAAAGAGCAGATCAGGAAGCGTCTGTATGAGGAGGCGTTGAGCAGTCAATTTCAGAAATGGGTCAAAGAGCTTCGTGATCAGGCGTATATCAAAAAAATATTATAGTCTGTCCCAACAACCTCCGGATAAGGGATGTCTCTTATGACCAAGGACTCACCATCTGCTGATGACGCAACCGGCCAAGCTGCGGCCTTATCACGATCCGAGGAAACCCTTGGCAGTTTTTTGAAAAGGCATCGACAAAATCAGGGGAAAGACCTCGAGGAAATCGCGAAAAAAACGCGAATTCATGCCTCAACTCTTCGGGCTATTGAGGAGGACAATCCCAATGCTCTGCCTGCGGAGGTTTTCACCCGGGGTTTTGTGAAAAATTATGCCCGGTATCTTGGCGTTGACCCCAACGAGGCCTTGGCCTGGTATATCGAGCAGAATGATGGAGAAGCCAGGCCGACGGAAAAAATAAATGTCCAAGAGGTTCTTGCCGGCGAGACCATGGCCGAGGCACGGACATTTCCTGCGGGACGGTTTATCGCTTTTTTTGTTGTCGTGGGCGTTCTTTTCTTTGCCGGATATCTGATTTTGAGTTTTTTAAATTCGTCCGCCCCTCCCGCCGATATTGCCACGAAAGACAAGATCTCCCGCCAAGCCCTGGTTGAACAGCAACCACCGCCGGCCGCTCCGGTGATTGGCGAGCCAGGAGCAGAGTCAGCAGAGTCCATCGCCGGTGACGCGGGGACAGAGCAGGCACCGTCTGTAACGCAGAGTGGAACACAGGATCCGGCTCTGTCCCTGCCAGGGTCCGTCTCTGTAAAACCAGGACAGACCCTGTCCTTGCCAGAAAAGTCCGGGCAGTTAGCGGAACCCCAGAAGGTTGAAGGGGAACAGGGCCTCGGAGTTAAAAAAAAAACAGATGACGGAAAGCCCATAATTTTTCCGCAGGCCATCAAGGAGAAGCCGGGACTCCAGGAGGTGGCAAAGCCAGCTCCTGTTTCGCCTGCATCAGTTGTTGCGCCAACGCTTTCCACGGTAAAAGCCCCGGGGATGAATTATGTCCTGGAGGCGAAGTTCACCGCGCCGACCTGGCTTTCCGTGCAGATAGACAAGGAAAAGAAAAAATCATCTATTTACCAGCCTGGGGATCACATGGTCTGGCAGGCGGAAAAAAAGATTTCTCTTTTTGTCGGAAACGCCGGGGGCATAGTCCTTATCCTGAACGGCAAGCCGGTGCCGCCTCTTGGCAAGTTAACGGATAGTAAACATATTTCGTTCCCGGCCGAATAATACCCATAGCGAGAGCAGATGTCCTTGCAGCAAAGCCTGGCCATTGTGCTCCAGGTTAAAGATCATGGTGATTCCGACAAGATTGTCACCCTGTATACCCTGGAGCATGGCAAAATCGTGCTTATCGCCAAGGGTGCCAAGCGCAGCAAGAAGCGTTTTGTCAACAAGCTGGAGCTGTTTTCCCTCCTCGCCATCCATTTTGCCCCAAGCCGTTACAGTTCGCTCATGCGGTTGGATCAGGCCGATTTGTTGGACTCCTTCCCGAGGCTGCGGGAAAACTATGAACTGTATATCGCCGCCTCCCTGCTCTGTGAACTTGTCCTGCATTGGACCAGGGAGCATGACAGTGACGAAGAGCTTTTCCGGTTGCTTGTCTGGGCGCTGGAGGGGCTGGCCATGGGGGGAGGGGCTGTCAACCGGACAATCATTTTTTTTCATGTCAAGATGCTGGATATCCTCGGGTATCGTCCCGATTTTACGGGCTGTCTCGATTGCCGCGTCCTTGGCGCACCTGGGGTCTTGTACCGCTTTAGCCCCTTACGCAACGGGTTGGTGTGCAGCCGCTGCGAACCCCAGGCCACAGTAAACTCCCAGCCGCTTTCCATTCAGACCATTCAATTGTTGCGCCGGGTTCAGGACATGGAACAAGGAAAACTGGAGCGGCTCCAGTTTTCCTTGGCGGCAACGCGGGAGGCCATTGCCCTGCTGAAACGGCACGACAACCATCTCTTGCAGCGGGAGGTGCAGTCTTGGAGTTTTCTGGGCTGAGAGTAACTGTCCAGCAGCACCACATCTGCTTCGCAGTCTCGCTCTGCGCTCGCTTAGCTGTCGTCGGCTTGCTCATGTGCAACAGCACACTTCGCAAGCCTCTTCCGCGCATCTGTGGCAGCAGTGAAGCGGCGCTGCTGAACAGTTACAGTTCGGGGGGGCTTGATCTTTTTTGAGCTGATTGTGCTTATTCCGCCTTGATTTTCTGGAGGAGCCAGGCCATGTTGCGGCCCAGGTCGCGCATGGTTTTCATGCCTTCCTCGTCGTTGGCCACCTCGCCTGGTTCCCGGCCGATGCCGATGTTCCAGTACGATGAGCCCACCACGATCATCTGGCCGATGAGGAAAAAGGCGTTGAGGGAGTTGAACACCTGAATGGCCCCGGCCCGGCGGACCGCGACTACCCCGGCTCCGGCCTTGCGTTTGAACAGATCGCCGTTGGCCCTGGAAACCATGCCGCACCGCTCGATTAAAGCCTTCATCCCTGCGGAGACATCGGCAAAGTAGGTGGGGGAACCCAGGAGGATGCCATCCGCAGCGATCATCTTGGCAAGACAGTCGTTGATGATGTCTTTTTCCACGGCGCAGCGGTTATCTTTATTTTTGAAGCATTGGTAGCAGGCGATGCAGCCGGAGACCGGCTGGCCTGATAATTCCACCAGCTCCGTGTCGATTCCCTGAAGAGAGAGCTCTTCCAGGGCGGTATTCAATAATTTTGCGGTATTCCCGCCCTTGCGGGCGCTTCCGTTAAAAGCGACGACTTTCATGGCATCCTCCTCAGGTGTTTTGGGGGTTATGTATGTCATGATACTGTAATCGAGATTGGCAAGGACAGGAAGAATTTCCACTCAAACTAACAGGGGCTTCCCCCCCCCTGGTAGTTTGAGTGGACAAAAAAGTTACTTCCAGCCGTAGGACATTTCTGTTTCGGTCCGCCAGCTGTCCCAGAGATAAGCATCCTCCCGTTGTTGGGAGATGATCCGGAAGGCATGGCGCACCTGCTCCTCAAAGAAGCTGCAGTAAGGGCTTGGCGCATTGATGTCGCCGGATACCTTGTAGATCTCCGCAGGGCAAGGCGCCCCGCAGAAATGCCGGATGGCGCAGCCTGCGCAGGGCAAGATTTTTTCCACCTTCCTGTTCGTTACCTCCTGAAAGGGCTTGCTGGCAAGAATATCGGCGGGATCATCACGGAAGATATTCCCGCCGGAAAATTCATTCATGCCGATGAACTCACTGCACGGCACGACCTCGCCGTCTGCGGAAACGGCAAAAAAACAACGGCCGCCTCCGCAGGGAGAGATGTCGCACATCAGTCTGCGGCCGGTCGGGCCGATAACTCCGGCCAGAACATTGGCAAAGTTAGCGATGACCAGCTTTCTGCCGGTTTGTGCAAAAAGCTCAAATGACCGGTCCAGCGCCTTGAAAAAAGCCTCGGCGAGCACATGGTTGTCCGGTTTCAGGTCCATTCCGCCCTGGCGGGTGCAGCGCACCGGATTGAGCATGACTACCCGCACCCCCAGCCCGTGATAAAAGTCCACCATCTCGGTCAGGGTGTGCACGTTGGCCTGGGTTACGGTGGTTATGACATTCAGAGCCGGATAATCAACGAGTTTTTTGATCACCGAAACAACCGTATCGTAATATCCGTTGCCCTGCCAGTTCTTCCTGGTGC
Organism: Pseudomonadota bacterium; assembly: GCA_043804705.1. Classification (GTDB taxonomy): domain Bacteria; phylum Desulfobacterota; class Desulfobulbia; order Desulfobulbales; family Desulfurivibrionaceae; genus Thiovibrio. The sequence continues at coordinate 4,558 of JAZDIS010000141.1, forward strand.
GATTGGCGACCTCCGCGGTGGGAGCATCCAAGGACAGGCCGATACCGACTTTGTGCGCCCTTAAAAAGCTGATTGCCGTGTCGTCGAGCAGGGTGGCGTTGGTCTGGATGCCGAAATGGAAGTCGTCCTTAAAGCGCGAAATCGCGGCAAACACCGCATCCCTGGCAACCATGGGTTCGCTGCCGTGGAAGATAAGCTGCGGCTTTATCCCCGGGGGCAAAATCTTCCGGAAGTGTTGCAGGAGCCGCTCCAAGGCGAGCATCAGCCGTTCCTCCCCCATGTCGATGCCGTTTTTGCGCATCTCTTCGGGGAGGTAGCAGTAGCTGCAGTTCAGGTTGCAGCGTTCGGTGGGGTTCACATAGGCGGCGGAGAGCTGCAAGCCTGTGCGGAGGTGATTCATTTCCGCCTGAAACTCCGGGGCGCGGGCCAGGAAATCTTCGACCATGGAGCCGGCCATGGCCTGGGGCAGCTCATGACGATCAACCAAGGCCCAGTAGGCCGTGTTCGCCTCGACAACCGCAACCCTTTCCGGATCGCCGATCTCCAGCACGGAAAAATTCGGACCCTGACCGGTGTTGGCGAAAACGGTTGTCGCTGTCTGTCTCTGTGTTTGTTCCATTACTTGCCGGTGTCCTCTGGTGTTGTGTCCGCATTGGGGGCGAGCAGTATATAATGGGAAAGGCCGGTTCCCTGGCCGATCAGATTGCAGCGCCGACGGTACGAAATGATCTGTTTCTGTGCCTTCATGGTGTTCTCCTGTTATTGTTTGACCTGCGTGCATAAAAAAACCCGGAGCAGCTCCATAGGAGCCACTCCGGGTTCTGTTTCCATTAGAATCCCCAGACGAACAGCAAGACATACATGAGAAACATTGTCACCAGGTCTTCTGGCTTTCGGATCGTCTGCTGGTCTGCGGCCTTCCCTCCAGAGTGATATTCTCTGGAAGTGACCTGGAAATTTCCTGTGCCGACCAGCATCCCCGATTACAGCGGCGGGACCGCCACGGATTTACACCGTGTTCCGGGATGATGAAATGTTTAATATTTTTTGCTTTTAAACCCTTTTTCCCCTGGTTTGTCAAGTAGGGCGGTGACGAATTTCAGGAATGGAAATGCGGGGATCGGTCTTTGTTTTTGAAAAGCTTTGGCTTATACGCCCATGGCGGAAAAGCAGCCCGTTAGACTATAGCATCGGGGGGCAATTGGCTTTAAATCGGGATAAAATCGCAAGCCGTCCTTGACTGTGGTGCGAAAGTTGGTTATTTTTCCATGTTCAAGCGAGAGTGGCGGAATTGGTAGACGCACTGGTCTTAGGAACCAGCGCCTTTGGTATGGGGGTTCGACTCCCCCCTCTCGCACCAAGAGAAAACAGCCCCGGTTCGAAAACCGGGGTATAGGCAAATATCTCATCCATATCGTGAGGAGAGAACCTCGAAAATGTTCCTTCACCGTATGACTGTGTTGTTGAAAATGTTTGAGACAAGGAAGGTGTTGCATGCAGATCAATGTCGAAGATGTAAGTCCTCTTACCAAAAAAATGATTATAACCTTGCCGGAAGCGCAGGTTGTCCAGGAACTGGAGTCCGCCTATAAGAAACTGAACTCCGAAGTTTCATTGAAAGGATTTCGGAAGGGTAAGATACCCCGTCAGGTGCTGGAGAAAAATTATCGGCCCAAGGTTGAGTATGACGTGGCGGAAAAGCTGAAACGAGGGCAACTGGTTGAAGGTATTGCGCAAGAAGATGTGCTGGCAATTGTGAATACGGTGTCGGATGATATTGCGATTGAGATTCAGCGCTCATTCGACTTTTTCAGGGCTTCGACGATGGA
>JAZDIS010000142.1:0-7319 GCA_043804705.1 Pseudomonadota bacterium
AAAGAGGTCTTGTGTGATGCACATCATGATGTTTCCTTTTCCTGTAAACGCTGACTAGCTGGAAACCTTCTTTGTCTTGCCGGCGGCTCTTCGATGTGATGGCCGCCATCCGGCGAGCGTATTTTTTTAACGATACTTTCCTGCCCCAGGTGAGGTCATGACCCAATCCACGTCTGTCAACATGGCGGAGATCTACCGCTTTCTAGCCCATTCCATGCAATACCCCAGCCCCGACTGGATGCAGGCGGATTATTTCTCCGTACTCGATACCTTCCTTGCCGAGCTTGGCTGGGATGCCGAGGCGCAGGCCCTCCGGCAGTCAATCTCCGAAAGTACCGACTGGCTTGAGCCCCTGCAGGTGGAACACACTCGGCTGTTCGTCAATGCGATTCCCAGCGTGATCGCTCCGCCATACGGATCTGTATACCTCAGCGCCGACGGCATGCTTTACGGCCCCAGTGCTGAAAAGGTCAAGGCCTTTTATCGCGAGCAGGGCTTCGCTCTGGTGGGCGAGGCTGATATCCCCGATCATATTTCCTTTGAGCTGGAATTTCTGGCCCTTCTTGCCGAGGAAGGCAAGAGCAATGAGGCAGAGTTTTTTCTTTCCCACCATTTCAGGCCGTGGTTTCCAAAGTTTCAGGCACGGGTTGTCCAAGAGGTTCGTCACCCTTTTTACCGGGTTTTAGTCAATCTCATTGATTTCTTTACACGGGAGGAATTGTAAAATGGCTTTGAATCTGACGAGACGTAAATTTCTGCAAACCGCATCCCTTGCGGCAGCCTCGGCGGCAATGTCCGGCTGTTTTGCCAGGCAGGCAAGCGCGAATACGCCGTTTGTCAAGAAACCGTCTGCCGCGCCCGGCAGCTTTGCCGACACCAAGACCGTGGTGGGCGGCGTGTGCGAGATGTGTTTCTGGCGCTGCCAGCTGGTGGGCAAGGTGCGGGACGGCAAACTGGTGAAGCTTGAGGGCAACCCCAAGAGCATCGACAACGGCGCGAGCATCTGCGCCCGCGGCAACGCCGGGGTCAAGCTGCTCTACGATCCGGACCGGTTGAAGTTCCCCATGAAGAACGTGGGCAAGCGCGGCGCGCCGGAGTGGAAGCGGATCACCTGGGACGAGGCCCTGGACGAATGTGCCGCCAAGCTCAAGGGGGTGGTGGACAAATACGGTCCCCAAGGCATAGCCATGTTCCCCCATGGTGCATCGGCCACCTACCCAATGGGTTATTTTGAGAAGGTCGTCGGCACCCCGAACATCTCCGAGGCCTCCTTCTTCCAGTGCCGCGGCATTCGCGACATGGCCTGTGTTGCCACCCTGGATATCCCGCCGGACGAGAACGTCGACATGGGCAGCGCCAAGGCGATTCTGCTGTTGGGCTGCCATTTCGGCGAGAACGTGCATGTTTCCCATGTGAAGCGGTATCTTAAGGGGTTGGAGAACGGGGCCAAGCTGGTGGTGGTTGATCCCCGCTTCTCCGCTTCGGCGGCCAAGGCAGATGTCTGGGTAAAGATCAAGCCCGGCACCGATACCGCCTTTCTGCTGGCGATCATGAACCATCTGGTAAAGACCGGCAAGTACAACAAGGCGTATGTGGAGGCCAACGGCGTGGGCTTTGACAAGTTCAGCCAGGGCATCTCCCACGCCACCCTGGATTGGGCTGCCAGGATCTGCGACGTCCCGGCCAAACAGATCAAGGAGGTGGCTGAGCTGCTGGCTGCCAACGCCCCCAATGTCTCCATCCATCCAGGCCGGCATGTGAGCTGGTATGGCAATGATTTTCAGCGCCAGCGCTCCCTTTCCTGCCTCACCGGCCTGCTCGGCGCCATCGGGGTCAAGGGCGGCTTTGTCAAGGGAAAGGGCCCCAAGGTGGGCAAGGCGGGCGGCTGGCCAAATGTGAACGAGGAACACGTCGAGGCGCACACCCTGCACAAGATGGCCAAGAAACATCCGTTCTCGCCGCCGGGCACTCCCACTGACCTGATCCGCGAGGCCGCTATTTCCGGCAAGCCTTATGCGATCAAAGGCTTTGTCGCCTGGGGCCAGAACCCCATCCAGACCATCCCGGATCAGGCTCTCACCATCAAGATGCTCCAGCAGATGGACTTCGTCATGGTCTGCGACATCATGCCCACCGATATCACCATGTACGCCGACATCCTCCTGCCGGAATCCTCCTACCTGGAGCGGTATGACATGATCAAGACCGGCACCCAATGGGATCTTTCCGGCAAGCAGGAGCAGTACATCGCCGCCCGCATGCCGCTGGTGGCCATGACCGCTTCGGACCACGAACGCAAGGACCCGGTGTGGATCACCAACGAGCTGGCCAAGCGCATGGGGCATGAGAAGCATATTCCGGTGCAGAGCATGGAGGAAAAAACCAACAAGGCCTTGGCCGGAGCCAATCTTTCCATCGAGCAGCTGATCAAAGAGGACGGCATCCATGTGCAGCCCGGCGTTGATCCCTACGGCAAGAGCTTCAAGGTAAATTTTTATGCCGAAGAGATTGCCGAAGCGGGTTTTCCCGGGGTACCTACCTACATTCCAGTGCCGGAGCCGCCCAAGGGCTATGCCCGTCTGGTCTATGGCCGGTCGCCGGTCCATACCTTCAACCGTTCCCAGAACAATGTCTGGCTGGTCAATGAGATGCCGGAGAACCCGGTGTGGCTCAACGATGCATCCGCCAAGAAGATGGGGTTGAAGGATGGTGATCGTATCGAGCTTGTCAACCAGGACGGAGTGAAATCCCAGACCAGCAGCGTGGTCAAGGTCACCCCCGGCATCCGCAAGGATACTGTGTACATGGCCCATGGCTACGGCACCAAGAATCCGGCCATGACCGTTGGTGCAGGCAAGGGTATCGACGACCAGAGCCTGATCACCAGGCGGGCGGTCGATCCTGAAACCGGGGCGCACGGCATGCGGAACAACTTCGTTAAGTTCATCAAGAACGGCAAGGAGCTGAGCATTCCCGCCTGAGAAATGGGCACTGTTAGCGTGATGATACCGCAGGGAAATTAACCAATTTGCATTATGGAGGTAAGCCGTGAGTCAATACGGAATGATTATAGATCTTGAGAAATGTGTGGGCTGCCATGCCTGCGCCATCGCTTGCCGTGCCGAGTGGGAGGTTCCCACGGGCAAGGATTCGGCCCAGCGGGAACGGCGGCGGAACTGGCTCAAGCGCTTGGGGCCGAGCAATACCCCCCAGGGAATGGCATCCACCTATTATCCCGGCCTGTGCAACCACTGCGACAAGCCGGCCTGCGTGGACGTCTGCCCGGCGGACAAGGTGGAGGCCACCTTCACCGATCCCAAGAGCGGGGCGACCAGGAAGATGGAGGTGGCTGCCACCTGGAAGGACCCGTTCAACGGCACGGTGCAGATCGACAAGGAGCGCTGTCTGGGTTGCGGCGCCTGCGCCGATGCCTGCCCGTACAGCGCCCGCTATGTGAATGAAGAAGGCGGCGAGCCCAAGGCCGACAAATGCACCTTCTGCGTGGAGCGTCTGGCCCAGGGGCTGGAGCCTGCCTGCGTGCAGACCTGTCTGGCCCGCGCCCGGATATTCGGAGATCTGAGCGATCCCAATTCCGAGGTTGCCAAGTATGTGAAGAAGGGCGCGGTCAAGCTGGAAAGCGCTAAGGTGAAGATCGGCCCCAATGTCCGCTATTACGGCAACAAAAAGGACATGCACCTGCTGACCGCCACCTCAATACCGCAGGCCATGCCCCAGGCCAATCTGCGCCGGACCATCATGGCCCATATGCTGAAACCGGCCATGGATCAGGTCAAGGGGCTTGGGATGCTTGGTTTGGCTGGGGCGGTTATTGCGAAAGGTTTGAGCGAGGACGAGAAGGAATAACTCGTTTCGCGTTTTTTCTGATATGAAAAGCCCCCGGTGCCGAAAGGTGCCGGGGGCTTTTTTTGTGGTGCAGAGGGAATATCGGAACGCCGTCGGATTACCACGATTCTGAGTGGTGATGATTTATTCGGCCAAGTCTTCCTCTGCTTGGTGCTTCAGTAGGAGGTAGGCGTCGTGATACGCTTTGGCCGCGGCCTCGGGATTGCGGTTTTGTTCGTGCAGGGCTGCCATAGTCGCCATGACGGCATGATTTTCCGGCTGCTTTTGCTTCAAGTCCGTGACCAGCTTGAGAGCCGCCTCCGGCAATCCCTCGGTGGCCAGCAGTTTGGCCTGGCAGAGTCGTGCTTGTGTCGACTGGGGCATGAGGTCCAGGCCCCGGGTCAAAAAAACCTTGGCCTGGGCGACGTTATGCTGCTCAAGATAGAGGCAGCCCAGCTCAATATTGGCTGTACCTGAATCCGGGTCCGCCGCCAAGGCTTGCTGAAAAGAGCGAACGGCCCCTTCGACCTGCTGCCGGTTTTTCTGGAGCAGACCGGCCGCGATATAGCATCGGGCGGTTTTTTCTGCGGCGGAGTGAACTTGTTCGATGGGGTGGCGTTCTGCCTCGACCTGGGCCGCTGTTTTTTCAGCCAACAGGATCTCCACCTCCCCTTTGAGGATTTCCGTCATGTCATGGCTGTAGCCCATGCTGAATACCGCCCGGCCCTTCTGGTCCGCCAGCACAACCGACGGCATGATGTACAAGCCCATGGCGCCGGTGGCCACGCGTTCCTGGTCGAGATAGACCTTGCTCTCCGCGCCAACGGCTTGGCTGACGGTGCGGATTTTTTCCGGCGCATCTCCCTGCACATTGATAAATAATACGGGAATCCGGCGCTCCTCGAAGAAAGGCGCCAGATTTTCCAGCTCCCGCATGAGGGTGATGGAGCGCTGTTCCTTTTCCGTGATATCAGCCCCCCAGAAAACCAGGAGTGCCGGGCGACCGCGAAATTTTTTTACGGCCAGCGCTTCCCCGGTATGCAGGTTTTTGATGGTGATGGGCGGCAGTTCGTCGTTCGGCGCCAGATAGAGAAAGGGGAAGGCCAGGCTCGATGTCGCGGGAAGCGAAAAAGCGAGGCACAACAGGCAGGCCAGCGAGTATTTTGCGATCAGACGGGTCATGGGCAAACCGGGGGCAGGGATTATTCGGCAGCGGATGGCAAGTGGCTCTGCTGCCAGTGGCGCAGGGTCAAGGAGCCTAAGGCCGCTGCAACGCCGAAGGAAAAGACACTGAGCACCAGCGGCACGCCATGGATTCCAAAGAGATCGTACCCAAATACTTTGCCGGCAGCAATGATGAAGATGGCCAGGGCGACAGACAGCAGGTCGCGGTTTTGGGTCCGCAGTCCCAGCATCATCAAAAACAAGGCCCCGCCGTTCAGGAAAAAGGAGCGGAGTCCGGTGATGAGATTGGGGAAATCAGCAGTCTGGCCGGCCAGCGCCAGGGCCGCGCCCAGTTGCAGAACGGCAAAGCCGTTTACCGCGGCGACCAGCAGCAAAGCGATGGCGGAGCGATCGTGGCGGTCGATGGTGGCAAAAAATCCGATGCTGCACACCATGGGATGGCGACGGCTCTGTTGATAGTGGAAGGTCGCCATGATCATGAGCGCGGTGGCCACTGCCAGGCTGAGCGGCAGATTGGTTGCGGCGATGGAAAAGCCGCCCGCGGCAAATCCGGTGACTCCGGCGGCAATCTGCAACAGATAGGAAGCAAGGCGAATGCCGCCGATTTCACAGTGACCGGAAAGTCTGAACAGGAAGAGTCCCCCCAGGGACCAGAGCGGTAAGGCCAGCAGCAGATCGGCGACCAGATCCGGGGTGGCCGCCAGCAGCAATACGGCGCCGGCAAAGGTGAAGATACAGGCGCCCCCCTTGCCGCTCTCCCGGCTGTGATGGGCGGCCAGCGCAGCCGCCAGAAAAAGCAGGGCGGTCCAGCCCAGGCCTGCCAAGCCAATCCCGGCCGTTATCCCCAGCCAGGGGGTAAGGATCGCCTGGGCGGCCAGATACAACAGGAGGCCGCTGACGGTGGGCAGGATGGAGTCCAGGGTGGTCAACCGGCCGAGCACAAAGGTGCGGTGTGCGGTGGTGCCGAGATAAAGCAGGGCGTAGAGCAGAAGGAAAGGAAGGAACCAGGCAATATCCAGGCTGGCAATCATGTCCGGGGTGTTAGACAACACTCTGCTGAGTTTCTCCACCCAGTGCAGCCAGAAAACAACGGTGAGCAAAATGATGGCCCAGCGGTTCAGTTCACCATGGCGCGGCAAGGAGGCGAGAACATAGGCCGTGATATTGGCGAGCAGCAGGAAAAGCCCCAGAGCGATGAAGCCTGGATCGGGAAAATCAATGGTGTAGGCGCTGAGGCTCGCACCGATGATGCCGATAACGCTGAACAAGGGCAGGTCATGACGCACCGCCAGCAGGCACAAAAGCAGCATGGTGGCAAGTAACAGAGCATACGCCATCCCGGCCGGGATGGCAGCAAATCGTGCGTGGGTTTCGATTATTACCAGAAACATGAGAATGGCGCCACAGGCTGGCAGCACCGGGCCGAGTAGATGGCGACGAACCTGCAGCCAGGCCCCGGTCCCCATGAGCAGGGCCGCATAGGCGAGGCCAATAAAGGTGCCGGCTCCAACGGCAAGCACTTTGCTGTCCGTCAGGGTGCGCAGCAGCAGGGCGATGACCAGGGCAAAAGAAATGGCCGCGATCCGTGGCAGCAGCGACGCCTGGCCCAGCCAGAGCCAGAATTCTTCGGTGGGGTTCGTGGTGTTGCGGGCCACGGGGGCGGTTGTCATTGCCGGCGGAGGGTGAGGTGCTGCCGCGGGTTGCGCGGTGCTTTGCCGCAGATAGTCTTCCAGTCGTCGTACCTGTGATTTCAGTTGCTCCATTTCGGCGGCAAGGCGGCTCAGTTCGTCGCGTATCGTCATGTTATCACTCGCAGTCGGGGGGAATAGGTGGGGCCTGCTCTTAATTTAAAAAAACCATGAACATCTTGTTGCATGAGACTACCACAATGTGGTATGCATTCAAGCGAAAATTTTTTGGTGGCAATCTTTTGCTGTAAGCTAAGGAGGTGTTGATGAAAAACCATGTACTGCGCCCGCTATGGGTGGCTATCCTGTTGGTGATTGTTCTCCTGGTTGCCAGGAAACTGTACGTTCCAGATGATTTTGGAGTGAACGGTCGCAATTTCACCTATGGGTATCACAGAAAAGGCAGCATTGACGACTGGAAGGCCTTCAAGGTCAAGTATCGGGGGCGTGACTACTGCAAGGAGTGCCACGAAGATAGGTTCAAGGAAAATGGGGCGTCGAAACACCGCATCATCCAATGCGAAAACTGCCACGGTCCGGCAGTGGATCATCAGTACAACCCCGAGAAGCTGGAGCTTAACCGGTCACGGGCATTATGTCTCA
>JAZDIS010000143.1:0-2968 GCA_043804705.1 Pseudomonadota bacterium
CCAGCCTCAATCCCATCCGGGCCGCCAACGTCGCCGATCCCTGGGAAAGGAAGGCCCTGGCCGATTTTGAGCATGGCAGCGATGAAGTTTGGGCCATGGAGAAGCTCAACGGCAAGGAATATTTTCGGCTCATGCGTCCCATGGTCACCGAGGCAGGATGCCTGAAATGCCATGCCCAACAGGGGTATGCGCTCGGCGATATCCGCGGCGGGATCAGCGTCTCCCTGCCCATGCAGTTGCCGCAGGAGCTTTTTTTAAAGGAAATCTTCATCCTGTCCATTGCCTACGGGGCGCTCTGGCTTCTCGGTCTGCTGGGCATCTTTCTCGGCTCCTTCCGGGTTGCTGCGTCCATCCGGGAAAGGGAGCTCGCGGAAACCCACCTGCGGGCCATCATCGACAACATGCTGGACGGGCTCATTACCTTGGACGAGCAAGGCGAAATTCTGTCCTTGAACAGTTCCGCCGTGCAGATGTTCGGGTACACGGCGTCCGAGGCGGTGGGCCGGGACATCCGCCTGCTTATCCGCTTCCCCGATATCCTTCGCAAAGGCCAGGCGCCGGAATCGCCCATGGGGGACATTTTGTCGGCCATGGGCACGGTCCGGGAATTCGCCGGTCTGCGCAGGGACGGCTCCTCTTTCCCCCTGGAGATCTCGGTCAGCTCCATGCGCCGGGGCAGGGATACGATTTCCATCATCATGGGCCGCGATATCACCGAAGAGGAGATTCACAAGGCCGAGGCGCTACGGGCCGGACAGATGGCGGCCATAGGCGAGCTGGCCGCCGGGGTGGCCCACGAGATCAATAATCCGGTCAACGGCATCATCAATTACTCCCAGGTTCTCCTGGACGGGATGGAGGAAAGCGGCGACAGCGTCTCGCGGGATATTCTGGCCAGGATCATCAAGGAAAGCGAACGGGTGGCCACCATTGTCCGCAACCTGCTCGCCTTTGCCAGACAGCGCGACGAGATGGTGGAGGAGGTGCAGCTTCGGACGATCATCGTCGAGTGTGTGGAATTGCTGCTCTATCAGTTCAACAAGGACGGCATCACCGTGGAGATCGAGGTGCCGGAGGATCTGCCCTGTCTGCAGGGCAATCCCCAGCAGCTCCATCAGGTGTTTCTCAACCTGTTGACCAATGCTCGCTATGCCCTCAACCAGCGGTACAAAGGCCAGGATTCCGGCAAACGCATTGCCATCCGCAGCCAGTTGCTCAGCCCGGGAAGCAGGCCGGTCATCCGGACCACGATCACGGACTGGGGCATCGGCATTCCGCAGAACGTCATCGACCGGATATTCGACACCCTTTTCACCACCAAACCGCCGGGCGAGGGCACCGGGGTGGGACTCAGCATCAGCAAGGGGCTGGTGCGGGACCACGAGGGCCATTTGACCCTGGAAAGCGTTCCCAATGACCATACCATCGCCACCGTTGATCTGCCAGTGCGTTTCGCCAAGGAGATGAAAGAGGACGAAAAAATGGTCAGGCCGGAATGAAGAATCTTTCTCCCGCTTCGAAGATGACAATCAGAGCGGCGGCGGTCCGCCCGCCAAGGTAAAGAGCAGGGCCAGAATCAGGGTCTGAATGAGCCAGCCGATGGCGCATACCCCCACCGCCCGCCAGGTGCTCTCGTAGTCAAGGGCCTGCCTTACCGCGATCACCATCGTTGTCAGCATCCAGATCGAAGCCACCGCAAAAATCAGCGAGCCAAGCCCAGGGATGATTCCCAGGATCCGGATCAGGCCGGGGGAACTCGAAAAGCCGGTGGTCCGCAGCAGTTGGCCGAGATCGGCCTCGGTCTGCGGCTCCGGTAGCCAGCGGGTGCCGATGAAATAGGTGAGGTAGGCCCAGATATACCAACCGCCAAGGGCGGCGAGAGTCCCAAACAGGATGCCGCCCAGGCCCATGGTGCCGATGCTGCCTATCCCGGCGGCGATGCTGCTCAGAACAACAACTCCCATGGCCTGCCGGATTGTACTGCCGTCGGCCTCGACCTCCTCGTAGAGATTTATGTCCAATTTCGCGGCACGCAGCATCCGGTCCATAAAAATAGTCATCGCAACTCCTTTTTTCGGGGGGGAATTTTTAAATAACAGCCCCAATTCGCCTGATACCGTCCCATATAATGGAGCGGATGTCAAATGCCGCAGGCAAAAAGGAAGTTGAGAAATCGAGCCTTGTTTTTACCGTGATTCCGAGGGGGGAGCAATCAGCTGTCCTGACTGTTTAGCTTGCTGTGGCGGAGCGAGTAGGCGAAATAGACCACCACCCCGATAGCCAGCCAGACCGCGAAACGCACCCAGGTAATCCAGGGAAGAAAGGCCATCAGCGCCGCGCAGGAGAAAGCGCCCAGTAGCGGGAATACCGGATTGAGCGGGTTTTTGAAGGGCCGGTGCAGGTGCGGCTGCTTGATGCGCAGGACGATCACTCCCAGGCAGACCAGGACAAAGGCGGCCAGGGTGCCGATGTTCACCAGTTCGGCCAGTTCGCCCAACGGGATGAAGCCGGCGATCAGGGAGATAATCAGGCCGCAGAGTCCGATGACCCGGATCGGGGTTTTGGTTTTGGGGTGGATCTCCGCAAAAAAAGGCGGCAGCAGGCCGTCGCGGGACATGGCGAAGAAGACCCTGGTCAGCCCGTAATAGAGGACGAGCATCACCGTGGTCAGTCCGGCGATGACTCCGGTGGCCACCAGGGCCGAGGCCCAGTTGATTCCGAGCAGATGGAGGGAGTGGGCCACGGGCGAGGGTACGTTCAGCTGGGTGTAAGGCACCACCCCGGTGAGCAGCCCGGCGACCACGATGTAGATGGCAGTGCAGAAGACCAGGGAAAAGATGATGCCGAAGGGCACGTCGCGCTGGGGATTTTTTGCCTCCTCGGCGGCGGTGGAAACCGCGTCGAAGCCCACATAGGCGAAGAAAACCATGGCCGCGCCGGCCAGCACCCCGACCGGCTTGCCCTCCTG
>JAZDIS010000144.1:0-2540 GCA_043804705.1 Pseudomonadota bacterium
TGTCTCACCTACGAGTACGACACCTACCACGCCATCAGAAAGACGATGCCCAAACCGGGCAAGGCCATCACCGTGGGCGAGAAAAATTACAAGATTATCAAGGTAAACCCCCTGGAGGAAACCCTCGAAGTCTCCTGGGTGGACGGCCAGGAAAGAAATATCATTCTCACCAAGGACGAATGGAGCCAGGCCAAGGCGACGCAACCCGCCCAAGGTCAAGCGCAGCCCCAAGCCCAAACCCAACCCCCTGACACAGAAGCCCCGGCCAGACGAAAAAAATCCAAACATCACAAAGCCCCGGAAGGGTCCGCCCAATGAACACCTATTACCTCACCACCCCGATTTTTTACGTCAACGCCCAGCCCCATCTGGGGCATGCCTATTCCACCGTGGTGGCGGATACCGTCTGCCGTTACCAGCGGCTGCTGGGCAAGGATGTCCGTTTCCAGACCGGCACCGACGAGCACGGCGACAAGATCGTCCATGCCGCAACGGACGCCGAGGTTTCCGTGCAGGAGTATGTGGACAAGATCAGCGCCATGTTCCGGGCGGCCTGGCCGCCGCTCTCCATTGTGCCGGACACCTTTATCCGCACCACGAATCAGGAGCACATGGCCACGGTGCAGGGTATTCTCCAGCAGGTGTATGACCAGGGCGACATCTATTTCAGCGAATACACCGGCCTCTACTGCAAGGGGTGCGAACAGTTCCTCACCGAAAAGGAGCTGGTGGACGGCAAATGCCCCGATCACCTCACCGAACCGGCCCCGATCAGCGAACAGAATTATTTTTTCCGGATGAGCAAGTACCAGGAATGGCTCATCGACCATATCACCAAGCACCCGGAATTCATCACCCCGGAGCGCTACCGCAACGAGGTGCTCTCCTTTCTTAAGGAGCCCCTGGAGGATCTCTGCATCTCCCGGCCCACCACCCGGCTCACCTGGGGCATTCCGCTCCCGTTTGACAACCGCTTTGTCACCTATGTCTGGTTCGATGCCCTGATCAACTACCTTTCCGGCCTGGCCTACCCGGCAGGCGAGGATTTTGCCCGCTACTGGCCCGTGGCCGAACATGTCATCGCCAAGGATATTCTCAAGCCCCACGCCATCTACTGGCCCACCATGCTCAAGGCCATGGGCATTGAGCCTTACAAACGGCTGCATGTCCACGGCTACTGGAACATGAATGAGACCAAGATGTCCAAGAGTCTGGGAAATGTGGTGCGGCCCGGCGAACTGGTGGCGGAATTCGGCGCGGATTCGGTGCGTTATTTCCTGCTCCGCGAGATGTCCTTCGGCCTGGATGCCGGATTTTCCCTGGAGGCCATGGTGGCCCGGCACAATTCCGATCTGACCAACGATCTGGGCAATCTCCTTTCTCGCTCGCTGACCATGGTGAAGAACTTCGCGGGAAGCGTTGTGCCGCAACCGGGGACGCCATCGACTCAGGACCTTGAACTGGCCGAGGCGACTCTGGCCATGCTGGCCCAGTACCGCGAACAGATGGACCATTTTGCCTTTCACCGGGCTCTGGGTGCGGTGTGGGAGGTGATCAGCCGGGCCAACAAATACATCGTCAGCACGCAGCCCTGGGAGCTGGCCAAGGACCCGCAACAGGCTGACCGCCTGCACACGGTGCTGTATACCCTGCTGGAGGCGCTGAGGCTCATCACCCTGACCCTGCACCCCATCATGCCGGAAACCGCGGCCAAGATGGCCGAAGCCCTGGGGGTAACGGGAGAAAACACCCTTGCCGGCTGTGGGGTCTGGGGCAGGCTCGTCCCCGGCGCACCCATCACCCCTGGGGCGCAGCTTTTCCCCAGGCTGCAACGAGAAGAAAAAGAAAAATCTCAACCGCCGAAAACCAAAGCCATGAAAGAACCAGCCGTAGCCAAAACATCCGTCCCGGAAACCGCGCCCGAGACCGAGGGCCTCATCACCTTTGACGCCTTCCAAAAAACGGAATTGCGGGTGGCGGAGATCATCGCTGCCGAAAAAATCGCCAAATCCGACCGCCTCCTCAAGCTGACGGTCAAGGCCCCGGAGGAACGCACCATTGTCGCGGGCATTGCCCAGCATTACCAGCCGGAAGAACTCATTGGCCGCCAGGTGATCATTGTCGCCAACCTCAAACCGGCCAAATTGATGGGCGTGGCCTCCCACGGCATGGTTCTGGCCGCCAAGGACGGCGACCGGCTGGTGCTTTCCACGGTTTCCGGCCCGGTTGCTCCGGGCAGCAGGGTGGCATGAGCCGAAAACCAGTCTCGGATACCGCTCTGCTCTATCGCAGCCTTGAGGAACAGGCGAGCCTGCACCCTGTCCGCGCCATCAGGCTTACCGGCAAAAGGCCTGAACCAATGGGATTGCTGCTCATCGACAACACCATTCCCGGACCGGAGGTGGCTTCAGTCCTGGCAGGACTGCACTTAGCAGACCAGCCCCGTCCGACTGCGGCCGGCCAGGCCGAGGGAGAACTGCCTGACCAAGCCTGGCTCCGGCGGCAACTGGCCGTGGAAATGGGCCGAGTCCAGCAGACCA
>JAZDIS010000145.1:0-4947 GCA_043804705.1 Pseudomonadota bacterium
CGCTATGGGGTAAGGTTGTCCTTGTGTCAGCAGGTTGACGTGGGGGGCGGGAAAAAAATTCCGCCTGTGCCCTGTGAAAACAGCGGAGCAACATAAAGCACCTGTTTTTCTTATCTTCATTTTTTTGTAATTATTTTAAAAAGATAAAGTGCATTTGTTGCAGGCATCCTTGCTGCTAAAGGCTTCCGGGGAGAAATGTTTCGGCGGTTTGGCATGAAAATGGCATTCATTATTGGCAAACAAGCTTTTCAACGAAAGGAGCCGTTGCAATGAATGCCGCAATCTCTCTCTCTGATAGGGAAATGACAAAGCCGATCAACCTGGATCATCTGATGGTGGAACTTGCCCATTACCGCCGCCAATCGGAGTGGTTGAAACAGGTAAACGAACTGCACGCCAGACTGGCGGGCGCCACCGACCTCCAAGGGATGATCGAGGCTTTTTCCGTGTGGCTGACGCCCCTGGTTGAGCACGATTTGATTGCCTACCGCAGCCTCGACAGGAGCCGGCTGCATATTATCTGTTCCTGCCACGGGCCGGACCGGCGTTTTGCCATGCAGGCCGCCGAAGAAGTTTTTGAAAAGATAGATTGTCAACAGGATGACACCTGCGGTGAATGGGGGCCATTTTTCGTACAGCAATGGCAGATGTCCTTCGGGGGTGACACTGCTGCCGACAACCAGGGCTGCTTGATGCTGCTGCGCCGGGGAACCTGCATTGAAGCAGAGGAAACCCAGATCCTGCGTGATGCGTTGGAGATTCTGGGGGAGCCCATGCAACGCGCCCTTATGTATGAGGATCTGTTTGCCCAGGCCCGGCGGGATATGCTTACCGGCCTTGATAACCGGCGGGTTTTTGAGGAACGCATCGGCTCCATGCTGGAAACCGCCCGGCGCTATGGCCGGCCCATAACCTTGGCCAGCATGGATCTGGATCATTTCAAGCAGATCAACGATACCCTGGGGCATGCCGCCGGGGATACCGCCTTGCAGATGGTGGCCAAGGCCTTGACCGGGATGGTGCGCAACAGCGACCTCCTGGTGCGCATGGGCGGCGATGAGTTTGTTCTGGTTCTGCCGGATACCGCCCTTGAGCCGGCCCGGCTGCTGGCCGAGCGGTTGTGCGGCGCCGTCGATGGCCTTGACCTTAACGCCGGGGGCGGTAACAGGCTGGGCGTGAGCATCGGCCTTGTCCAGTGGAGTCCGGAAGTGAGCAAGGCCGAGTGGCTGCAACGGGCCGATGAAGTACTCTACCAGGCAAAAAAGTCCGGACGCTGCCGGGTGTGCGTGGAGGAAGCGTAACGCTCTGCAAGACCCCCCCCTTAATAATAATTGTAAAAAAAAGGCCATGCCTGATTGGAGCAGAGGGTAAATCTGCTCCAATCAGGCATGGCCTTTTTTTTTGGCGTTTCATCGGGCAGACAAGGAGGGCGTATGGCAGGTTACCGGATCAGGGTGCTCAATAAACTCGCCCCGGAAGGGCTGGCCTGCAGTGCGGCGATTTTCACAGCCCACGCTTTGCCATGGGCTGTGATCTCTGCCAGCCGCGCTGTTTCGTTCAGCAGGCTGAGTTCGATATGGAGCCGCTCCTCGGGCATAAGGCTACCCAGTCTGTCCGGCCATTCGATCACGGAGAGTCCTGTGCCAAAAAGATATTCCAGCAGGCCGAGATCCTCGATTTCCGTTTCATTACCCAACCGATAGAGATCCAGATGATAGAGGGGCAGCCGCCCCGGATATTCGTGCAGGAGGCTGAAGGTGGGGCTGGTTATGTAGCAGGACTCCGGCACCTGCAACCCCAGGCCGATGGCCTGGGTGAGGGTGGTTTTTCCTGCCCCCAGAGAGCCGGCCAGGGTGATCACCTCGCCGGGGCGGGCGGTCTCCCCAAGATAGCGGCCCAGAGCTTGGGTGCTGCGGAGGTCCGGCAGGGAAACGGTGGCTTTCATTTTTACGTAACTATCCAGTTGAAGTCGAAAAACAGGCTGAAACGTTCAGATTGTAATTGTTCAGCAGCGCCGCTGCGGTGCTGAACAATTACAATTTTATTTGTATTTCTTGTGGCAGAAAAGACACCGGTATTTCGGGGGATGGCCCTCGGGAAGAGGGGACTGACCTTCGGGGGCATGGCAGGCGCCGCAATATTTTTCAGCCCCCTTTTTGTCCATGGCGTAGAACTGCAGGTGGATTTCGTCCCGGGGCAGCTTGGTGGTCGATTCTGGTGGCGCCTTGAGTAAAAAAACAAGGATGGCTGCACAGCCGGCGATGAACAGGATATTGAACAGCCGGATTTTGTTTTTTTTGGGCTCGGAATTCACGGGCAGATCCTTTATGAGGGTTGGTCGATTCCCATTTCCAGGGCGTTGAAAGGTATAAGTCCGGTACGCAGACAGAAAATCAGCCCTTCCAAAACAAGTTTACCAGCCAGTTTGCCGCCGGAGGCCAGCGTGAGAATACGGGCATGCTGGTGGTGCTTTTTGATGAGCTGGGTCATTTTGCTGCTTTCATACCCCGCATCCAAGATGGTGCGGGCGGTTTCTTCCCCCGAAACGATGGAGGAATAGATGCCCTCGCCGGTGAGGCCTGAGGCAAGGCCTGCCGCATCGCCGATCAGAAAGCGGTTATTGAAACGCCAGCCGCGAAAGTCGGAGTTTATCAAAGCTGCCTGGGGTTGGCGGGATTTGAGTTCATAGCCGTGGCCTGCCGCCCACAGGTGCAGGCTGTTCAGCAGGGCGCCTGGTTTGCTGGTGCTCCGCCTGGCGTATACGCCGATGGAGGCCGTATCCTGATGGGGGAAAATCCAGGCGTAACCATTGCCGAAAAGATCGGTGTTCAGGTGCCACTGCATTTCGGGGAAGTTGCCCGCTACCTGGTAGTTGATGCCGACCCCCATTTGTTCGGTGGGAATATCAAGCCGGCGCCGCACCAGGGAGCTACTCCCGTCGGCGCCCACCAGGAAATCATAGCCAAACTCCTCGCCCCCCCTGGTAACCACCCGGTCTTTGGTGATTTGTTGGACAAGGGCGTTGGTTTTGATGGAGACTCCTGTGGCCATGGCTCGTTCCGCCATCCAGCGCCCGAGCCTCCCCCTGTCAATGGTGCGTATAATCGGTTTGTCGTCTTGGATCACGGTGTGTTGCCAGTTGCTGTTGATTTGCTGGCGGGTGAATGATCTCTCCCACAGGGTCTCTGGAAAGTCGAGGTCCAGGGCGACGGAGGGAATGCCGCCGGCGCAGACCTTGGGTCCGATGGCGCTGTTGCGTTCAAGTACCAGGACCTCTTTGCCCTGTTGGGCAAGAAGGGTGGCGCAGGCCAGCCCTCCAGGGCCGCCGCCCACGATGACGGTATGGAATTTTTTCATGGTCGTTGCCTCTGATCTCCCGCTGAAAAACACCTCGCACACTATATAAGGATGGCTTTCCCTGTCAAGATATTAGGAGCAGTTACGGAATAAAGACCTTGTCAGACTGTGCCGTTACGGCTTTTTATGCCGCCATTATTATTTAGACGGTGAGGGTGTTTTTTCACAACGGCTTAAGAGCTCTGGAATCATGGGAAGGTTCATGGTATTATCGTCACAATTTGCATGCGAGAGAGGCTCTGGGGTATGCCCGGAGGGCCATCGGTGTAAATCAAATAAGTCTCCTGCCGGGAGGCGCTTGTATATGAGGATTACAGTATGAATCTCGACCCGTTTGACAAAGTGAAAAAAAACAGAAGCGCACTGCCTTCCCTGATCCTAGGGGTGGTGGGGGTGCTGGTCCTGATTCTCGCAGCTTTTTTTTGGCTGGTGGGGGAGATGGAAAAACCGCAGGTGGTGCTCAGTGGGGATAGCTTCCATCTCGGCTTGAGCAAGCAGATATCCTTGGCGGTCAGTGATGCCAAGAGCGGTCTTTGTTCCATCGAGGTTGCTCTGGTGCAAGAGGGCAAGAAGGCGGTGCTGCTTGAAAAAAGCTATCCCAGGGCAGGGTATCTCTCCGGGGCCGGGCCGAAGAAAATCGAGGAGACCGTCGAGATAACGGCCAAGGCTCTCGGCTTTAAGGACGGATCGGCGGAACTGGTGGTGAAGGCCGCTGATTTCTCCTGGTGGAACTGGCTCAGGGGCAATATCACCGTGCAGGCCACGGCTGTCACCATCGACACCAAGCCGCCGGTAATCAGCGTGATGGAGTCGCCCAAATATATCAAGGGCGGCGGCGCCGGGGTGGTTGTCTACCGGGTCAGCGAGCCGGCGGGCAGGCACGGAGTGTTGGTCAATGAGATCTTCTATCCCGGCTTTCCTCTGCCCAAGCGGGGCGAGGGGATCTATGGCGCCTGCATGGGGTTGCCGCACGATATCGCCGCGCTGGAAAAATCCTTTGTCGTTGCGGCGGACCAGGCTGGAAACGAGGCCAAGGCCCCGTTCACCATGGATCTGCATGTGCGCAAGATTGTCAGTGACAAGATCACCATCAGCGACGGGTTTCTCTCCGCCAAGCTGCCGGAATTCGCCACCTATTATCCGGAGCTCTCCGGCACGCCCGTGGAACAGTATATCAAGGTGAACAACGATATCCGGGCGGCGAATTATCAGAAGATTCTGGAGATTTGCGCGAAATTTCAGCCAGAGCGCCTCTGGGACGGCCGTTTCGGGCGGATGGAAGGAAGCCCGCGGGCCGGATACGCTGATCACCGCACCTACCTGTACAACAACGAAAAAATCGATGAGCAGGTCCATCTGGGGGTCGATATTGCCTCGCTTGAGCATGCCAATGTCGGGGCCGCCAACCGGGGGCTGGTGGTTTTCGCCGAG
Organism: Pseudomonadota bacterium; assembly: GCA_043804705.1. Lineage (GTDB taxonomy): Bacteria > Desulfobacterota > Desulfobulbia > Desulfobulbales > Desulfurivibrionaceae > Thiovibrio. Next base: position 4,789 of record JAZDIS010000145.1, read on the forward strand.
TATCTGGGGATTTACGGAAATACCGTCATTCTTGATCACGGTCAGGGGATATTCAGCCTGTATTCCCACCTGAGCCAGATCGATGTCCAGGTGGGCGCCATGGTCGAGAAGGACTCGGTTGTCGGGCTTACCGGCACTACCGGCATGGCGGGGGGGGAT
>JAZDIS010000146.1:0-2193 GCA_043804705.1 Pseudomonadota bacterium
CGAAAGCATATAGTAATAGTGGCATCCTGAGTTCGCGAATACGTTACATTTCACAATAATTTTTTGTTAAAATTTTACTGAAGGAGAATAAATATGCCTACGATCGAGCATAATGGTTCAAGCTTCACCGTTGACGAAGACGGCTTCCTCACCGGAAACATGGATGCCTGGGACCAGAACTGGGTTGACTACGTAAAGGGTGTTGAAGGTATCGGCGAAATGACCGACGAGCATAACAAGGTTATCGAGACCCTCCGGGAATACTACAAGAAGAATGGTATTGCTCCCATGGTCCGTATCCTTTCCAAGACCACCGGCTTCCCGTTGAAGCGGATTTACGAGCTGTTCCCCTCCGGTCCCGGCAAGGGCGCCTGCAAGATGGCCGGCCTGCCGAAACCCACCGGTTGTGTGTAATCAACACGCCAGTAGATTCGTTCAGGAATGAATGAAAAAAGGAGAAGGCTTTTGCCTTCTCCTTTTTTTTCATCCCAAATAGCCCCAGCCTCCTGTCCCAGTCAAGCGGACCCGCTGAAAATATCCCCGTTAGAAAAGCATTTCCAGAAAGTGGTTATGATATTCGGAAAGATCCTGGTTGCACTCGCCGCAAAAGAATTTGATCTCCCCAAGAACCTGTGACTCGTCGCCTTCCTGGATAAAGCTGCCATCTTCATTCTGGAGATAGCGGGTGGTCAGGACAACCCCGTCGGCGATTTCAAAGAAATCCGTATCGTTGCCGCAGTGCGGGCAACGGATGTGTGCCCGGCTTTTTGGTGGAACCCTGCGGGGGGTTTCCATTTCGGTTTCCATTTCATTCCTCGTCAGAAAAAAGGGAGAGTGTTCCTTTATGCTAAAGGGCCGGATTTTACGGTAAATGCCGGAAAATGTCAATTTAGAGCTTGCCGGTAAAGAAATTTTCTAAAGTCTCTTTGTGCTCGTCTGCGTGACAACGGGCTTTGATCACTATGGGGCCAAAAGGTTCTGTTTCAGTTATAACGGATGGTAAAGATCAGATCATGGTCAGCGGCCGATAAGCCGCAGAAATTCGTCCTCGCTGATTACAGTCAAGCCCAATTCCCGGGCTTTTGTCAATTTGCTTCCGGGGCTATCCCCCAAGACAACATGGGTGACCCTGCGGCTGATCCCGGAAGCCACCTGGCCGCCCAGCTCCTTGATTCGGGCCTTGGCCTCATGCCGGGAAAGGTGGCTGAGCCCTCCGGTAAAAAGAAAAACGCTGCCTGTCATGGCGCCGCCACCCTCCGCATCCCGGTTTTCTTCCTGTACGCGGACCCCCAACGCTTCAAGTCTGGCGAGCATTTCCTGGACAGTAGGGTCCTGAAAGTAATCCACCAGGCTGCTGGCCATCTGTTCGCCGATGCCCTCGATTTGTAAAAAATCAGCTTCTCCTGCCAGCAAAAGGCGGTCAAGGGATGTGAAATGGTGGGCAAGAAGCTGGGCGGTTGCTTCGCCAACATGCCTGATGCCGAGGGCGGCGAGAAATTTGGCCAGGGTGGGAGTCCGGCTGGCCTCAATGGCGCGCACCGCATTTTCCGCTGATTTATCGCCCCAGCCATCAAGGGCGGCCAAGGTTTCAATCCCAGGCGGTCCAAGTTGCCCAAGTTGATAGATGTCAGGGATATCCTGGATAAGCCCCTGGCTGACAAGCTGTTGCACCGCCTTTTTTCCAAGACCCTCAATGTCCATGCCGCTCTTGCCGGCAAAGTGGATCAGAGCCCGCACCCGCTGGGCAGGGCAGTCGGGATTGGGGCAGCGGGTTATCGCTTCCTGGCCGCTCCGAACCAGCTTCCGGCCACATTCGGGGCAGGTCGTGGGCATGGTGATGGGTTGCTCCTGGCCGGTCCGGTTTTCCTTCATTGGTTTGATCACTTCCGGGATAACATCGCCTGCCCGTTGGATCAAAACAGTGTCGCCGGTCATCAGCCCTTTCCGGCGCAGTTCGTCCTCGTTGTGCAGGGTGGCCCGGCTCACCGTGACCCCGCCGACCCGTACCGGTTCAAGGATGGCCACCGGAGTGATCGCCCCGGTCCGTCCCACCCCGAATTCGACGGCCAGCAGCCGGGTGGTGGCCTGGGAGGCGGGAAATTTGGCGGCGATGGCCCAGCGCGGACTGCGGGCCTTGGCGCCCAACCGCTCTTGCAGGGCAAAGTCGTTGACCTTGACCACCATGCCGTCGAT
>JAZDIS010000147.1:0-7804 GCA_043804705.1 Pseudomonadota bacterium
GAATGGGCTTGGTACACGAGGTTTTCAGCGAGAGCATCCTGCAAGAACTGAAAGGCCACCTCACCGTGGGCCATGTCCGCTACTCAACCACCGGCGCCTCCAACATCGTCAACGCCCAGCCCTTCACCGCCACCCACCAGGGCTGCACCGTGGCCGTGGCCCACAACGGCAACCTGGTCAATATCCGCAGCCTGCGCGACGAGCTGGAAAAAAAAGGCTCCATCTTCCAGTCCACCATGGACAGCGAGGTGGTGGTCCATCTGCTTGCCCGCTGCTCCCACCTGGGCCTTGACCAGGCGCTCATCGACACCTTTGAAAGCATCAAGGGCGCCTATTCCATCCTGCTCATGACCGAAGACAAGCTCATCGCCGTGCGCGATGCCGGCGGCTTCAGGCCGCTCTGTCTCGGCAAACTCAACAACGGCGGCTTCATCGTCGCCTCGGAAACTTGCGCCCTCGACCTGGTCGAGGCCCAGTATATCCGCGACATCGAGCCCGGCGAGATTCTGATCATCGACCGCGAGGGCCAGCGCTCCCTCTGCCTTGACACCAGCCAACGGCGCAGCTTCTGCATCTTCGAACAGGTCTACTTCGCCCGGCCAGACAGCGACATCTTCGGCAAGAACGTCTACCAGAGCCGCAAGCGCATGGGCGAGATTCTGGCCCGCGAATGCAAGATCGACGCGGATTTCGTCATGCCCTTCCCCGACTCCGGCAACTACGCGGCCATCGGTTTTTCCCAGGCCTCGGGCATTCCGCTTGAAATGGGGGTGATCCGCAACCACTACGTGGGCCGCACCTTTATCCAGCCCACCCAGTCCATGCGCGATTTTTCCGTCCGGGTCAAGCTCAACCCCATCCGCTCCTTTCTGAAAGGCAAACGGGTCATCATCCTGGACGACTCCATCATCCGGGGCACCACCGGCCGCTCCCGGGTCAAGTCCTTGCGCGAAGCCGGGGTGAAAGAGATCCACATGCTGATCAGCTGCCCGCCCACCCGCAATCCCTGCTATTACGGGATCGACTTCCCCTCGGGCGGCGAACTCATCGCCAACAAGAAAAGCGTTGACGAAATCCGCGATCACCTGGGGCTTGACTCCCTCTACTATCTCAGCCTCGAGGGGTTGCTGGAAGCCTGCGGCGGCACGCCGGCAGACTATTGCAAAGCCTGCTTCGACGGGGATTACCCGGTGGAACCGGACACGGAATTCTGCAAGCTTCTCCTCGGCGCCAGGGACTTCTGCCGGGCCAAGAAAAAAGAATAAGCCCCCAACACCTCACGCGCCGGAAGACCAATGAGCATTGAACAGGCCAAGGAAGTTCTCAGGATCGAAGCGGAAGGCATCATTGCCCTGCTCGACCAGATTGACACCGATTTCGACAAGGCAGTGAGCATGATCCTGGAATGCCCGGCCAGGGTGGTGATCACCGGCATCGGCAAATCGGGGATCATCGGCCAGAAGATCGCCGCCACCCTGAACAGCACCGGCACTCCCGCCCTGTTCCTCCACCCGGTGGAAGCCATGCACGGCGATCTGGGCATGGTGGATCCCCAGGACGTGATCCTTGCCATCTCCTACAGCGGCGAAACCGCGGAACTCAGCCTCCTGCTTCCCAATCTCAAGAAACGCGGGGCCGGAATCATTGCCATGACCGGCAACCCCTCCTCCAGCCTGGCCCAGGGCGCCGATGCGGTGCTCAAGGTCGCGGTGCCTCGGGAGGCCTGCCCCCTGGGCTTGGCGCCCACGGCCAGCACCACCGCCGCCCTGGCCATGGGCGACGCCCTGGCCGTGGTTCTCCTGAACCTCAAAAAATTCAAGGAAAGCGATTTCAGGCGCAACCATCCGGCCGGCAGCCTCGGGGAGCGCCTCAAGGTGAATGTCGCCGAGGTCATGCTCACCGGTGCTGCGGTTCCCAGGGTTTCGCAGACCGCCACCCTGCCGGAGGCCATTGCCGAACTGAACGCCAAGAATCTGGGCGCGGTTCTGGTCATGCAGGAAGAAACCATCACCGGCATCCTGACCGATGGCGATCTGCGCCGCTTTATCAGCCAGCGAGGCGGCAACCTCACCGGCCTCACCCTGGCGGACACCATCACCAGGGCGCCCAAAGCCATTACCACCGATCTCCTGGCCGCCGATGCCCTCCGCATCATGCAGCGCCACGAAATCACCTTTCTGCCGGTGACCGATCACCACGGCAGCCTGGCGGGCGTGCTCCATCTTCAGGATCTGCTGGGCAAGGGTGAGTTTCGGTTTCTGGTCTAAAAAAAAGAGGTTGGCGGCCCCGGACCGACACCGGAAAAAGCGCTTATTCCGGTAGATATACCTATTGGGCGGGACTATTTTTTATGATAGAATGCCCGACGCTGTATTGGTTTACCGGGATACATCCCTGGCCAATCTGAAAAAAATTAATCCGGCGCCCATGGCCGGATTTCATACCTTACCATGAGGCTTTGTTATGGCAATCTCCAGCAAGGACATCAATTCGGCCTTCAGCGCCGAGGTAACGGCGATTCCGGGAGGCGAATTCCTGAACCGCTGTTTTTCCTGCGGCGCCTGTAGCGGGATCTGCCCGGTAAGCCAGGCAATCCCCGACTTCGACCCCCGTAAGATCATCCACATGATCCGCATGGGCTTGAAAGACACGTTGCTCAAATCCGAGCTGCTCTGGTTCTGCTCCCGGTGCCGCAGCTGCATCTTTGTCTGCCCCCAGGACGTCCGCTTTGCCGAGATCATGGTCGCCCTGCGCCAGCTGGCCATGAAGGCGGGCTACATCACGGCCCAGGATCTGCTGGACAAGGGCAAGGCCGCCTGGGTGGAACGCGATCTCTGCGTCTCCTGCCTCACCTGTGTCCGGGTCTGCCCCTGGCGGATTCCCAAGATCGACGACCAGGGCAAGGCTGCCATTGATCCCCAGGAATGCAGGGGTTGCGGCATCTGCCCCTCCGAGTGCCCGGCCCAGGCCATCCGCTTAAACGAGTCCGAGGACGAGCGACTGATCGCCGCCTGCGGCGCAAATAAGTAGCACGGTGAACCCCATGTCCTTTACCCCGAATATTCAAGCATTCTGTTGCCATTACACCTCCCAGCAGACCCTGGCCGAAGGGCCGGAGGGATTGCGGGCCGATGGCTTCCCCAAAAGCGTGACCATCCACCGCTTGGTCTGCACCGGCAAACTCGAGGTCTCCACCCTGCTCAAGGCCTTTGAAGATGGCGCGGACGGCGTCTACGTGGCCGGCTGCCCCCTGGACAAATGCCACAACCTCATGGGCAGCCAGCGGGCCGCCAAACGGGTTGCGGCCATCAAGAAGGCCCTGGCCGAACTCGGGGTTGAACCGGAACGCATCGAGATGTACCACCTGGAGCGCGGCTTTCACCCCGGCTTTGTCAAGGCTGCCCAGGAGATGGATGAACGGATTACCACCATGGGCCCGAGCCCGTTTAAAGCTGAGTTGAGCAGCTTGCCTGCTCATACGAAACTTATACCCTCTGGGTGTCAGGGAGGCGCGAAATGATTATTGCCGAAAGAAAACCCATCAATGAAATCATGGACATGGTCAAGGATGCCAAGCGCATCCTGGTTCTGGGCTGCCGCGGCTGCGTAACGGTCTGCTCCGCCGGGGGCGAGCGCGAGGTGGAAATCCTTGCCTCCCTGATCCGTCTGGGCAAGCAGAAGGCAGGCCAGGAGGTTGCAACCATCGAGGCCACCCTGGTGCGCCAGTGCGACAAGGAATACATCGACTCCATCGACCAGTGGGACGGCCAGTACGACGCCATCGTTTCCATGGCCTGCGGGGTGGGGGTCAACTTTATCGCCAATCTGCACCCCATGGCCAAGGTGTACCCGGGGGTGAACACCTCTTCCTTCGGCGGCTCCGCCGAACAGGGGGTATGGAGCGAACAATGCGCCGGTTGCGGCAACTGCATCCTCCACCTCACCGGCGGCCTCTGCCCGGTGGCCCGCTGCGCCAAGAGCCTGATGAACGGCCCCTGCGGCGGTTCGGTGGGCGGACGCTGCGAGATCCACAAGGATGTCCCCTGCATCTGGCAGTCCATCCACGACAAACTGGTCCGCATCGACAACAAGGAAGGCCTTGCAGCCATCGCCCCGATCCGGGACTGGAGCACGGCCGGCCACGGCGGCCCGCGTAAAACCATGCGCAACGACCTGACTGTCTGAGCTGTTCTTGCCGAAATCGCAGACTTCGAACCGAGGCGAAATCAGAAAAAACGGGAGACGGCAGGTCAACCATTCTTGTCCAGATAGGTCCGCGCCCCCACGTAGCAACCGTCAAAATAGCCGTTGCGCAGTGAACTCCGGCGGATGGTCTCGCCCTTTTTGGGCGCATGGATGAATTTTCCGTTTCCGGTATAGATCCCCACATGGGACACCGCCGAATCCCCGTTGGTGGCAAAGAAAACCAGATCACCCGGCGCAAGATCTTCCCGGCGCACCGGGCTTCCCGCCTGGAATTGGGCGCTGGAATTACGCGGCAGATTGAGGCCGTTCAATTTGTAAATGGTCATGGCCAGCCCGCGGCAGTCAAAACCCCTCTCCGCCGACTCCCCACCCCATTCATAGGGAATGCCGAGAAAACCCTCCGCAGTGCTCACCAGCATTTTCAGCAAGGATCCATCCTGATAGGAGCGGAACCGGGCGGCGGCAAATTCTCCCGGCACAACCAGATAAAAGGCCTCGATCACCCCGGCTTTCCGCAGCTGCACGGCACGGGCCTGTGCTTCTTTCCGCGAAGGATAATCCCCGAACCGGACCTTGTACAACCCGTCGGCATGGCGATAATAATAAGCGTCAAGCCCCAGGGCATCGAGTTTCTGCATGAGCTGGACCGCATTATCCAGTTTGGCAAAGGCGCCGGCCTGGATGGTATGACCCAGCCTGGCCAGTTTTTTTTCCGCCGCTGTCGCCGGCATCGGCACGGCGACAGCTTCCTGCCGGAGGGCAGCGCAGCCGGGAAGACCTACCAGGACAGCCGCCAGCAGAAACCATCCAGCCAGGAAAAACCCTGGGCTGAAAAAATCTTGTCCCCTCATGCTCACGACTTGCCCCTCTTCATGACCCTGCCGTAATCGGCCAAAGCCGCGGCAAGCTCCGTTTGCACCGAATCGGCCAGCTCCTTTGGGGCAAGGGCCTTTACCCCGCTCCCCCAGGAAAGGATCCAGCGCCTGACCTCATAGAGATGGAGGGCTGGAAAACCAAGCACCACGCTCCCGTCTTTTTTCCGGACCGCAGTCTGCCGGGGATGCCATTCCCGCTCCAGAACATACGGGGCATGCTCCCTGGAAAACCGGATCTTCACCAAAACCTCGCGCTCCCCGCTGAAAATACCGAACTGGGTCCCGGCATAGCGCGCATGGTCAAAATCCTCGGGCACGGAAAACCGTTTTTCAAGCAGCAGGGCAGTTTCAATTCTGGACATGGCAAAGGTTGCAATCGCATCACGCCGATGGCAATGGCCGATGAGGTACCACTCCCCCTGATAACCCACGAGATGGTAGGGATCAACCCGCCGCTCCGTGCTCTCCCTGCCGCCGGGCTTGCGGTAGAAAATAGCCACTGTCTGGTTTTTGCTCAAGCCCGCCGACACGGCTTCCCAGACCTCCGGCTCAAGCTTGGTGTGCCGCTCAGGGATCACCGACAGCTTGTCTGCCACCCAGGCCGGATGGATGGAAACCTTTTCGGGGAGGGAATCTGTTATTTTTCGGAACACCGTCTGCAGCTTACGGTAGATGGGGGTATTCTCATGCAGCCGCAAGGCTTTTTCCGCAATGCAGATGGCGAACAGATCACTCTCGTTTAAGGAAATGGCGGGCAGGGCGTAATTTTCCTCGGTGTAATAATAACCCCGGCTCCGGGCCTCGTAGGCGATGGGCGCATCGCGCTGACTCCGCAGGTAGTCGATATCCCGCAGGATACTTTTGGCGCTCACCTCATATTCGGCAGCCATGGAACGACAGTTCGCCATGATCCCGCTTCGCATCCCCTCGCGGATTTTTCGGTCTATGAAGAGCAGGCGCAGGAGCTGTGTCTTGTCTTTTGCCATATCTATACTTTTTCAAAAAAATTCGCTTGGTAGGACACCATTTGTCCTACCTGCCATGATAGGCTCATTTCAGAAGAAAACACAACCCAACTTTTTCATCTGGAGGAAACCAATGTTTTACAAAGATCATGGATTCAAACAAGGATTTTTCACCGCACTCAACTGGTGTGTCGCAACCTCTTGCTTCACCACTCCGCAGGAAGCAGGACAAGCCGGGAAAAATCGCCCCGTTTCCGAACCGGCCCCGAGGATGCCCGGAAACCTTGCGAGGGAAAGATATCTCGCCATCCCCACCTTTATCCGGCAAGGGAAAAACCTGGGGTTGTAAAACCGGGCCGAGGCCATCCTGGCTCCTCATTTTGCCCTGACTCCCGAGCATGCGCGTTGCATCCTTCTTGCTCCCCACTGGCCCTTGGCGTATACTGATCGGAGTGGACCCCGTACTCTGCCCCGAAACCATAACGCCAACGGTCAGCCCGAGCCTGTCATGATCAAGAAGGTTGTCATCGAAGAACTCCAGCCCGGCATGCAGATCGAGCGTTTTGACGGCGGCTGGCTGGACCACCCCTTTATCTTCAACAGCAAACGGATCAAAAACCAAGGCGAGATAGAACGCCTCAAAGACTGGGGCATCACCCACGTCTACATCGAGGACGGCCAAAACCCGTCCCCCGCCCCTGCCGGGCTTGAACAGAAAATCCCCCCGCCGCCCGTGGCGTTCGAGCGCATGGTCACTCCGCAAACAGCGCGGGTTGACCGTGAGCTCAGACATATCCCGATCCGTCAGGAGATTGTCCGGGCCCAGAAGGTACGGGAGCGGGCCAGCCAGGCCGCGAAGAATATCCTTGCCGACGTGCAGGCCGGCAAAAAGATCCAGACCCGGGAGGCCAAAGCTGCGGTAAGTGAGCTGGACAACTCCATCTGCCACAACAAGGACGCGCTCTTCCTGCTCATGCGGTTGCGCAAGAAGGATGAATACACCTTCGACCATTCGGTGAGCGTGGGCGTTTTGCTCCTGGCTTTTTGCCGCTCCATGGGCTTTGACGAAGAAACCACCAGGACCATCGGCCTGGGCGGCCTTTTGCATGACGTGGGCAAGATGGCGGTCCCCCTGGCCATCCTCAATAAACCCAGCGCCCTCAACGATGACGAGTTTAAAGAAATCCAGCAGCATGTCATCTATTGCCAGGAAATCCTGGCCACCACCCACAACATTTCCCAGCCCGTGGCCAAGATCGCCATGGAACACCACGAACGCTTCGACGGCACCGGCTATCCCCAGGGCCTTTCCGCCGACGCCATCAGCCTGGGCGGACAGATGGCCGCCATTACCGATGTCTTCGACGCCCTGACCTCGGACCGCTGCTACCGCAACGGCATCGATCAGGTGGAGGTGCTGCGTAAACTCTATGGCTGGAGCCGCAGCCATTTCAACGAAGGGCTGGTACACCGCTTTATCCGGTGCATCGGCGTTTATCCGGCCGGCACCCTGGTTCAGCTGGAAAGCGGCATGCTCGGCGTGGTGGTGGAGTCCACCGACAATTTGCTGCGCCCCGTGGTTCGCCTCATTTATGATACCAGGCACGACTGGGCGGTCACTCAGAAGGACATCGATCTTTCCAAATCCAACGGCAAGGGCGGCGGCGACCGCATCATCGGTTATGAATCCGCCAAACGCTGGCGGATCAACCCCCTCAAGGTTCTCGGCATCACCTGATCTCCAGGGGCAATACCTAC
>JAZDIS010000148.1:0-2099 GCA_043804705.1 Pseudomonadota bacterium
GATGCCTCCTTCGACGCCTATCTGGCCCGCTGTCGCAGGGCCACTGACTTGCCGCTCGCCGTGGGTTTCGGCATCAGCAACCGGGAAGACGTGGAAATTCTGACCGGCAAGGCGGACCTGGCGGTGATCGGCACCGCCACCATCAGGCTGGTGGAAGAAAAAGGACCGGAGGCGGTGGGTCCTTTTATCGCCGGACTCAGGAGCTCAGGCAAAAAATGAAAGCCTCCCCCCCAGCCGACACGACCCTGGCCGGCGAGATCGCCCGCTTCCATGAACTTACAACCCAAAACCTTGAATGGATCTGGGAAACAGACGCCCAGGGGAATTTCACCTATTGCTCGCCGAGCTGCAAGGCCCTCTACGGCTATAAGCCCCTTGAACTCCTGGGCCGCAATGCCATAGACACTCTCATTCCCTCCGAAGACCGGGAAGCCCAGCGAAAAATATTCGAGGATATCCGCAAGAGAAGAAAACCCTGTAAAGGTCTGCGGCGACGGGCGATACGAAAAAACGGCGCCGTCATCCCCATCGAAACCCACTTCCTCCCCGTGCTGGAAGGAAAAACCGTGTGCGGCTTCCGCGGCATGTGCCGGGACATCAGCGAAATGCTGATTCTGGAACTCCGTCTCGAACACAAGGCCAGGGAACTCACCGAGGTCAACAACGCCCTCAGCCTCCTCCTGCATCAAAGCGCCGAAGCCAGTGCCGAGCATGAACGCAGGATCCACGACAATCTGCAGCGTCTGGTTTTACCCTATCTGGAGAAAATTGAGGACCGCTGCAAGGATCAGGAACTGAAACTCTACCTCCGGGTGGCGGCGGCCAATCTTGAAAAAATCACCTCGACCTTCAACCTGACGCTCGCCACCAGACTGAGCGGGCTCACACCCCGCGAGCTGGAGGTAGCGGAACTGATCAAGCAGGGCAGATCCACCAAGCAAATTGCCACCATCCTTGATCTTTCCAGCCGGACCGTGGAATTTTACCGCGACAAACTTCGCGTCAAGCTCGGCATCAAAAGCAAAAAAACCAACCTCCGCTCCTATCTTTCCTCCCTTGCCCGGTAGGCATACGGCCAAACACCGTATTTTTCCCGTATTGCTATTGTCGCCCAACTCCATTATTTAAAAAGGACTCTTCGCTAAGTTATTTGCATTATGGTTTTTGATGTATGCGGAAGGATATAGACTGTATTGGCCGGGCACCAAACCGGGGGGAAACGGTGCCGGAAGTTGCTTTCCTCGACTTTCCCGGACTAATACCACGGCAAGAAAAAACAACAGGAGCGCAGGCTTGAACACCCCCGGAACCCTTCCCCAGGACATTTTTCACCTGCTTTTCACCTCGCTCTGTGGCGAAATATGCTGCTGTCTCTTCGTTGTCGAAACCTTTCGGGATGACTCCGGCAAGCCCCGCAATTTTATCGGGAAAATTGCCAACAAACCTTTTTGCGAACTGCTCTCTGTCAGCGAAAATGATCTTCTGGAGAAAGAGCTGCCGGAATCCCTCGCCATCGGGGCCATTCCCTTGCGGGACATGCTCTTGGACGCAGCCGCCAGCGAATCCCGCAAGTTTTTTAAAGCCCATCTCCCGAACGCCGCCCGCCCTTGCAATATCCTGATTTACTCGCCCCTGCCCGGCTTTCAGGCAATCATCATCAAGGGGGCGAGCGTACAATCGAAAAAAAACCATTCACCCGGCATGCTGTGCGAACCGGACAGCATCCGGGAACCGGCGGAAGAAGTTCTTGCCGGACTGAGAGGCCTCCGCAGGGTGTTTGACGAAGATTTCATCATCCAACATCAGAACGGAATTACCCGGAAATCCGGGGAAGATTGCCTGGACCGGACCTGTGAGGAAAAGAGCAAGGAACACCTCATCAGGGAACTGCAAGCCTCCCTGGCCAAGACAAAACGGCTGAACGGCCTGTTGCCCATCTGCTCCTATTGCAAGAAAATCAAGGACGACAATGGGACCTGGCAACAGCTGGAAAGCTATCTCCGCAGTCACGCCGAGGTGGAGTTCAGCCACGACATCTGTCATGAATGCGACGGAAAACACCATCCCCAGGGAGTTAACAAGAAAAAATAATCGCGCCT
>JAZDIS010000149.1:0-7925 GCA_043804705.1 Pseudomonadota bacterium
CTGATTCCAGAGTGGCCACCACCCTGACCAGCCAGAAATCTTCCGGGGCAGCCTCGATTTGCCCGCGCAGGCGGTCTCCGAGCCAATGGGAGTCATCGGGCAGGCTGTAAAATTGGCTGTCGATGCCGAAAAAGCCGTCGAGCAGATGGGCCATGGTGTGGAAGATCTTGCTTTGGAAGCCCTGCGGCATGGCCGCCAGGTCGCTGAACTCCTTGGTGCCAGCGGCCCGTAACTCCCCGGTTAATTTTGCCAGCACCTGCCGGTTGACGGCCAGCCCCTGCTCAAGGCTGGGCCAGAAGCGCGGGTCCGCGCCGGAGCAGGATTCCGCCGCCACGACCCGCACCGCATCGTATTGCACCAGAGGGGTTCGCTCGAAAAAGCGCAGGACATGGGCGGAACTTTTTTCAAGGTCCGGCTCCATGGCCAGGATGGTGTGGGTTATTTCAAATTTCATTTCTTTCCCTTCACAGGCTCAGCAGAATATCGGCAGCCGGGTGATTTCCATGAAGCTCCGCACATGGTACTGGGCAGGGAGCGCCTGGTTTTTGAAGGCGATGAGCCGCATGCCCAGCGCTTCGGTATGTTCCCGGTCCACTTGAGAGTCGCCGATGTACACCGCCTCGTCCACCTGATAGCCGAAATGGGCCAGGATCTGCTCCAGCGCCTCGGGGTCGGGTTTGGGTCGAGCCACATCAAAGGCGGTGACCACCTTGTCGAACTTCTCCGCCAGGGAAAACATCCGCAGCACCGAGGCCATGGTGGAGGTACGGTTGGTGCTGATCGCGGTTTTGTAGCCGGGCCGGAGGAAATCGAGAAATTCGAGGAGATCCGGCTCCATGACCATGTATTGCAGGTAGGGGGTGTAATCGAGCGTCTGCCGGTACGCCTCGGCCCGTTCCAGATCCGCGGGATAATGGCGGAAAAGGTGGCGGATGGAATCCATCACATGGTGCATGTGGACGTATTCCAGCTCCTCCTCGTCCATGGGTGGGCGGCCGAAGGCCTCGCGGATATGATTGTAGTAGACCCGGTTGGCGTTTTTGGAGTCGAACATCACGCCATCGCAGTCGAACACGACGAGTTTTAGAGGAGCCATGGTGAAGAATCCTTGCCATCCTGCCTGGTCCGCGCTATGTAAAATCCTTTACCAGGGAGCGGGGATCGGGGCATGGGGCAGATAAGAGTACAGTGGATGCTGTGCGAATGAGCCTCATCTTTACAGAATATCTTCAGGTGATGTCAAGCTGTTAAGCAACTATCCAGCTTGAGGCCGGAATGGGACGAAACAAAAAAATGTAACTGTTCAGAAGTGCCGCAGATGCGCGGAAGAGGTCTGCGAAGTGTGCTAGTGCACATGAGCAGGCCGATGACAGGTAAGCGAGCCTGCGAGACTCCGAAGCAGATGTGGTGCTGCTGAGCAGTTACGGGAGTGGCCATGAAACAGAGCACCGACTTTCTCGTGATCGGCAGCGGCATCTCCGGGCTTTCCTTTGCCATCAAGGCCGCGCGGTTAGGATCGGTGACCATTGTCACCAAGAAGGCCAAGGTGGATACCGCCACCAACCTGGCCCAGGGCGGGATCGCCGCCGTGTTGTCGCCCAATGATTCCTTTGCCCTGCACATTGAGGACACCCTGCGCTCCGGGGCCGGGCTGTGCCATGAGGATATCGTCAAGCTGGTGGTGGAGACCGGCCCGGATCGGATCGAGGAGCTGATCCGCCTCGGGGTCCAGTTTCAGAGCGAGGCTAATGACCCCAGCCATCTTGATCTTGGCAAGGAGGGTGGGCACTCGGCCCGTCGCATCGCCCATGCCATGGATCTCACCGGCCGCAAGATCGAGGAGGGGCTTCTGGCCCAGGTGGCGGCAAACCCCAGGATCACGGTGCTGGAGAACCATCTGGCCGTGGATCTTTTGGTCAGCTCCAAGACCGGCACCCCGTACCAGCCCCACGACAGCTTCAGCGACCAGTGTCTGGGCGCCTATGTCTTTGACCGGAAGACCGGCAGGATCGACACCTATCAGGCCAAGGTGACGGTGCTTTGCACCGGCGGCACCGGCAAGGTCTATCTCTACACCACCAACCCGGATATCGCCACCGGCGACGGCATTGCCATGGCCTACCGGGCTGGGGGCAGGGTCGGGAACCTGGAGTTTGTCCAGTTCCACCCCACCTGCCTCTACCACTCCCAGGTGAAGAACTTCCTGATTTCCGAAGCGGTGCGCGGGGAGGGGGGGAGGCTCATCGACCAGCGCGGCCAAGCCTTCATGCACAAGTACGACGCCCGGGGGGATCTTGCCACCCGCGACACCGTGGCCAGGGCCATTGACAGCGAGATGAAGGCCAGCGGCGATGATTGCGTGTACCTGGACATCACCCACCAGCCCGCGGAGTTTCTCAAAAACCGGTTCCCCACCATCTATAATAAATGCCTTTCCCTGGGGATCGACATGACCAGGGAGCCCATTCCGGTGGTGCCCGCGGCCCACTACATGTGCGGCGGGGTGGTCACGGACCAATGGGGCAGGACCAACATCGAGGGGCTGTTCGCCTTTGGGGAGGCAGCCTGCACCGGGCTGCACGGCGGCAACCGGCTGGCCAGCAATTCGTTGCTTGAGGCGGTGGTCTTTGCCCACCAGGCTTTTCTTGAGTGCGAACGGGAATGGCCCGGGCTGCGCGAGGCCGCGCTGCCCGAGGTGGCGGAGTGGTCCGCCGGTGCGGCCCAGCGCATCGAGGAGAATGTTCTGGTCAGCCACAACTGGGACCAGATCAGGCGGCTGATGTGGAACTATGTCGGCATTGTCCGCACCGAGAAGCGCCTTGCCCTAGTGCGGGAGCGGCTCCGGGCCATCGTCAGCGAAGTGAACCAGCATTACCGCGACTACATCCTGACCCCGGATCTCATCGAGCTGCGCAACATCGCCCAGGTTGCGGAACTCATCGTGCGCTGCGCCTGCATCCGCAAGGAGTCCCGGGGCCTCCATTACCTGGTGGATTTCCCCCAGCCCGACGATGTGCACTGGAAAAAGGACACCATCATCCAGCGCTCGGACAGCGAACCGTGCCAGGGTGCCTCCTCCAGCTAGCCAAGGCGAGGCCTTCTCCCTTGCCCACCTGTGCCCTGTGTTACTCCTGATCCAGCGGATCGGTTTCCCCTGAGAACGGCGATGGCGTCCGCGTGTCTGCCGAATCCTCGGGTTGCAGCGTCCGCGCCGGATGTTTTTCCTTGATCCCGGCCAGGAGAGAAGGGGCGGTTGATCCTTCCCGGGCAAGCGATTCCGCTCCCTTGCCGCCTCCGGCCTTCCTGTTGTGCAATGAAAAAAGCAACGACCCGGAAGAGCGAGACCCGCTGCCCAGGGCGCTCAGGAGCGTTTTTTTTGCAACCGGCACGTTGTCCGGGCTAGCCACCGTTCCCGGCGAGTCAGGGGCACGGTTCAGCTCTTGCGCTGCCGGAGAAAGCGGCGTGTCCGTATGTTTCCTGGGGGTAACCGGGGGCGGGAAGCGCCGGGGAGCAGGCGTGCGCGCCGGGATCTTTTGCAGGGGTGTTGAGCCGGGGGGTAACGGCGGCGGCATGGATAGGGGACGCGGCCGGTAGGCGGGATCGTGCGCGGGCAGGGTTGACTCGGCGTCAACGAAATTCTGCCGTTGATAATAGATGGCCTGGAGATAGTTGCGGCTCACAAAGCCTGTGTCCATGCCGGTCAGGGTTTCGGAGCCGCCAAGGATCAAGGCGCCGTCCGGTTGCAGCATCCGGCCCAGGTTGTTGAACAGCTTTGCCTTGTCCGGCCGGGAAAAATAGATGGCCACGTTCCGGCAAAAAATCACATCAAATCTTTCCTGAAGCGCCAAGGGTTGCAGCAGGTTGATTTTTTCGAACCGGGCCATGCCCCTCAGCTCATCCCGAACGCGCAGCCCCCCGCCCGCGCCGGGAAGGAAATACTTGTGGCGCAGGGTATCCGGCAAGCCGCGCTGCACCTCAAAGGCGTTGTATTGGCCGTAACTGGCCACGGCCAGCGCCTTGCTTGAGATATCGGTGCCGAGAATGCGGATGTCGTATTCCCGCACCGGCAACAGCTCGGAAAGGGTCATGGCAATGCTGTAGACTTCCTGGCCGGAGGAACAGGCGGCACTCCAGATGCGCAGGGGGATCCGGCCGGTCGCACCGCTCCGGCGGCGCCGGTCGATGATCTCCGGCAGGATCTTGTTCCGGAGGAGCTCGAACGGCTTGTTGTCACGGAAAAAGAAGGTTTCGTTGGTGGTAATGGCGTCGATGATTTCCTTGGCCAGGTTTCGGCGCCTCTCCGCCCTGGCGGCGCGATACAGCTCGTTGAAGCTCCCAAAGCCATGTTGGGCGAGGATCGGCTGCATGCGGCTTTCCAGCAGATAGGTTTTTTCCCTTGGGATGACGATGCCGGTCATCTCATGGATGTACTGGGAAAAAGCCGCGAATTCCTGTTCAGTTATTTGTAACATGCCTTTTCACAGCGTCCTTCACACGGTTTTCATGATTTCCGCGACGATTTTGTCCAGCGGGGCGATCACATCGGCAAGCCCCGCATCCACCACCGCCTTGGGCATACCATAGACCACGCAGCTTTCTTCGTGTTGCGCCACGGTCACGGCGCCGCTCGCCTTGCAGACCATGCAGCCCAGCTTGCCGTCGATGCCCATGCCGGTCATGATCACGCAGGTGGTTTTTGAGCCGTATTCCCGCGCCACCGACCGGAAGAGATAGTCCACCGCGGGCCGGCAGTTGTTTTCCGGCGGATCCTCGGTGATCCGGATGATCTTGGTCAGCGAGGCACTGCTTCCCACCTTCATCTGCTTGCCGCCAGGCGCGATGTAGACGGTATTTTTTTCTATGGCCTCGCCGTCCACCGCTTCCTTGACGGTAAGCGCGCATTTGCTGTCCAGGCTTTTTGCCAGGGATTGGGTAAAGACCGGCGGCATGTGCTGGACCAAGAGGATGGGCACCCCGAGATCTCCGGGAAATTCCGGGAGAATGCGGGCCAAGGCATTGGGGCCGCCGGTGGAGACGCCCAGGGCGATCACCTGGGAACGCTCCGGCCGTTCCGCCAAGCGGGACTTGGGTTGGATCTGCACGGCAACCCGTCCGGCCGCAGGGGCGGGCCGGGCGAGGGGGCCTTTTTGCCCCCTGTTTCTCCGGGCCTCGACCTGCCTGCGGTATTCACCCAGGAATTTGCCGAGCCCGATGGCCAACATCTTTTTATTGGCCTCGGCGTCCGCCTCGTCCGGTTTGGTGATAAAATCAAGCGCCCCCAGCTCCAGGGCCTGCAGGGTGATGGCGCTGCCGGCCAGGGTTTTGGAGCTGACCATGAGGCAATCCACCCCGAGGCCCTGCGCCTGCACCTCGGCCAAGACCTCCAGCCCGTTCTTGCCGGGCATCTCCACGTCAAGGGTCAGGATGTCCGGCTTGAGGGCCTTGATCCGGGCCAATGCTATCTCGCCGTTGTTGGCGGTGCCGACCACCTCGACAAAGGGGAGTCCGGCAAGCACGTCGCTGAGTATTTTTCGATAAAAGATGGTGTCATCCACCACCAGCACTTTGACTTTCATGGTTCACCGGATGGCCTGTACATATGAAAATGCCTGCCGCGGAAGTGAATCTGCTTGCCGGGCCCGCCCTTTATGAGTCGGCCAGAATCGCCTCGAGATCCAGGATGGCGAGCAGCTCCTTGCCGCTTTTCTTGACCACCCCCCTGAAAAACCGGCCCTGCATCCCCTTGATATTGGAGGGCGGCTCACCGATCTCCCGGCTGTCGATGGCCAGAATCTCGGTCACCTTGTCCACCAGCAGCCCGGTATATTCATTCTGCCAACGCACGATGATGATCCGGCTTGTCCGGTGAATCTCCGATTTCCGGAACCCCAGTTTTCGGCTCAGGTCGATTACCGTGACGATCCGGCCCCGCAGATTCATGATTCCCAGCACATAGTCCGGCGCCAGGGGAACCGGGGTGATGGTCAGGTCGTCATTGATTTCCTGCACCTGGGAGATATCAATGCCGCAGTTGGTTTCATCCAGGGTGAAGCAGGAAACCTGAACCGGTTCCCCGCCCACCTCGATTTTTTCGCCTCGTTTCATCTGAAAACTCCTTTCAACAAGGCGCAATCTATACCTTGAATTTCCGGATCATCTCCTTGAGCTGCTCGGCAAGCCTGCTCAGCTCGGCCGCACTCTGCTGCACCTGGGCGCTGGAGTTGCTGATCTCGTTGGCGGATTCGTTGACATCGCTGATTTCCTGGGCGACCTGGCCGGCAGCCAGGGAGGTCTGGCTGACGTTCACGTTGACCTCCTGGATTCCCAGGGAGGTCTGGCCGATGTTCTCGGAAATCTCGGCGGTGGCCGATTTTTGCTGGCTCACCGCGGTGGCAATGGCGCTGACAATCTCATCCAGCTGATGGATCGCCTGGCCCACCTCCTGAATCTCGGCCACGGTCAGACCGGTGGTCTTCTGGATCCCCTGGAGACGCCGGGAGATATCCTCGGTCGACTCGGCGGTCTTCTTGGCCAGTTCCTTGATCTCGTTGGCCACCACCGCAAAGCCCTTGCCCGCCTCACCGGCCCTGGCCGCCTCGATGGTGGCGTTCATGGCCAGCAGGTCGGTCTTGTCGGAGATGGCCCGGATGGTTTCGGTGACCACGCCGATCTCTTCCGCAGCCTGGCCCAGCTCGTTGACGCGCTCCGAGGCCCGTTGCGATTGCTTCACGGCATTGTTGGCCGATTCCCTGGCATGTTCGGCGCTCCGGGAGATCTCGCCGATGGAGGCGCTCATCTCCTCGGTGGCCGAGGCCACGGTGCTGACATTGGCGGAGGCCTGCTCCATGGCCGAGGCCATGGAGGTCATGTTGGAGTTCATCTCCTCGGCCGCGGCGGCTACGGTGTTCGCCTTCTGCACCGTGCTGTTGGCGCCGGCGTAGAGATGTTCGGCAATGGAGGACATCTCCGTGGCCGAGGAACTCACGGTGTTGACGCTGGAATCGACCTCGCCGATCATGACCGAAAGGTTCCTGGCCATGGCGTTCAAGGCGGCGGCCAGTTCGCCGAGCTCGTCTTTCCGGTTCAGGGCAATGACCTGGCTGAGATCACCGTTGGCAACGGCGACGGTGAAGTCCAACCCCTGGCGCAGGGGGACGCTGATCCCCCGCGCCACGATGAGGGCCAGAACCACCCCCATGACCACGGCCAGGGAAGAGAAGAGGAGCACCAGCCAGACCGCGCGCCGCATCGCCTTGAGGATCTGGGCCTTTGCCGCCTCCACCTCAAGATTGGCCCCAGCGGCAAGTTGTATCGTGGTTTCCTCCATGTTGTGGATGGCTTCCTTGTATTTATTGATGGCGGCATTCCCCTCCTGGGGGGTCTTGAGCTGACCGGCGTCAACCATGCCGTAAACCGAGGCGAAGCCGGCTTTGTACTGTTGCAGATGTTCCTTGATGGCCCGAATCTTCTCAAGATCATCGGCATGGGCCGCCGTCTTTTCCAGCCCGGCAATCCCCGCGCTCACCTTGGCATGCATCTGCGACCATTTCTTGAAATAGTCGGCGACCTTCTCCGGTTTCTCTATATTCAGGAAAATATCCTTCTCATAACGCCGTAATCCCAAAATATCCGCGTCGAGCTGGACGGAATGCCGGAGCAGCTCGCCTTCCGTTTCCAGAATGGCTTCCGTGGCATTCTCGCCCGCGATCACCCCCCAGAGGCCGACCCCGGCCACCAGCACCAGCAGGCACAACACCGTGCCGAAACTTACCAATAACCGCTTGCCGATCTTCATGTCGTTAAACCATTGCATCACTGAGCTCCTTTGCATTCCTCGTGGTAATCCACACACTGTAAATTGTATTGTTGCCGATGGCGTTGCCTTTCCCACGGCAGGCACATCGCTTCCGACCCGCATCATGCCG
>JAZDIS010000150.1:0-3738 GCA_043804705.1 Pseudomonadota bacterium
CGCGGCATGGAGGGCATTGCGCTTCACTCCCTCGACAATGGAGTCAACGGCGGCAAGGCTGCCTATACAGCCGCGCAACTCGCCATGCTCTTTCAGGGTGACGAATGTTCCCCGCTTGTGCTGCAGCGCCTGGCCCAGCAACCGGGCTGCAACTTCCGGTGCCGGAGCCCGAGCCGACATGCCGAGTTGCCTGCCGATGGTCTCACGCGCCAGCCTGGGCAGTGCTTGCCGCTGGTCTTCTCGAACCCCCACGGCCTGTGAGCCTTGCTGCCGTGCCATAAGCAGCTCCTTTGTTCTTTTCTTTTTCCCCGCGCCCTTTTCATATTACAGTATCTTTAAAAACTAAAAAAAAGCATAGCACGTTTCGGCAAAAGGATGTTCGGCGAAAACACAATCGTTCAAGGGAGAACCCGCCCGGCATGAAAATAATCACCACCCTTCTGGCGGCATTCAGTGCCGTTCTCGCCGTCACCGCCACCTGCCTTGGCGCAGACATCCGGCCCGGCAGACTGCTCTTTGAAAGCCCTGCCCTCGGAGGCGGCACCTCCGGCAAGACCTGCCTCACCTGTCACGAACATGGCCGGGATTTCAGCCCGGAAACCCTGACCAGGAAAAGCTATCTTGTCATGGGCAATCCCATCGGCAGCCTGGCCGGGGTGATCAATTTCTGCATCGAAGTGGCCTTGCGCGGCGAGGCAATTGCGGAAACCGGCGAGGAAATGAACTCCCTTCTCGCTTATCTGCCCATCTTCATCAGGGACAACCGCACCAAGCCCCAATAAAAAAACCCGGCCAGGGCCAGGTTTTTTTATTGCAACACATTCAGTGCGTGATAATCAACAAGCGCAGGAACCCCCGCCGCCGCTGCCGCAGGAACTGCCGCAGCTCCCGCCGCCACCGCCGCCGAGAGGCTTGGCCGAGGAGATACCAAAACCGGAACGGGGTCCGGCTTCGATGAAGTCTACCTTGATGACCCCACACTGATTGCTGAGATTATTGTCCAGCAGGAATTTAATTCAGCCATGTTCAAAAGTCGCATCATTTTCCTTTGACTCATCCAGAGCCAATCCCAAAGAGGGGCCTGCTCAGCCACCCTGCATCAAGGCAACACGTACGGCGGAATCGATATTATTATCGGCCAGGTACGCTTTCAGTTTGACAACCGCCTGCTCTGTTACTTCAAGCATCCTATGATCTCCTCATCAAAAGGTTCATAAAAAATATCCGGCTCTGGAAGGCCGGTAAGAAAAAAGTAATTTCAGCTTTTTCTTATTTGATAAATTAAGAAATATCCCCGCATAAGTCAAGGCTGGTTTTTTGTTTTGCTCTCCGCCTGATTCACGCTATAACTAAAAAAGAATTTTCCCAATAAACAGAGGTCTTTTCTCAGTCACTGTACGAGGTTGAACAGATGAAAAAAATCGTCATATCCACCGGCGGCGGCGATGCCCCCGGACTCAACGCCGTCATTTACGCCGTAACCAAATCCGCCCACTACCGGGGCTGGGAGGTATACGGCAGTCACGGCGGCTACAAGGGATTGCTAGACCCGGACGAACTTGTCCGCCTCACCCCGGAGATCGTTGAGGACATCACCCCCACCGGCGGCACGATCCTCGGCTCGACCAACAAGGGCAACCCTTTTGCCATGCCGGTGGAAAATCTGGCCGGCGAGGTGCAGCTTCGCGATGTTTCCGACCGGGTCATGCAAAACTTCAAACGCATGGGTTTCTCCTGCCATATCGCCGTGGGCGGCGACGGCAGCCTGGAGATCGCCCATCGTTTCGCCACGGAAAAGGGGATGCCGGTGATCGGGGTACCCAAGACCATTGACAACGATCTGCAGGCCACCCAGAGAACCTTTGGCTGCGACACCGCTGTGGCCACGGCGACGGAGGCCCTGGACCGGCTGCATTCCACCGCCAAATCCCACGACCGGGTCATGGTGGTCGAGGTCATGGGAAGGGATTCCGGCTGGATCGCCATCAATTCCGGACTCTCCGGCTGCGCCGACGTCATCCTCATCCCGGAGATCCCCTTCAACATGGACACGGTCTGCGACAAGATCAACGACAACGAGCTGCACCACAAACATTACGCCATTGTCGTGGTGGCCGAAGGCGCCAGGGCAAAAAACGCCGAGGTCATCCACAAGGCTTCGGAACAATGCGCGGTGGGCCGGCAGGAAGTACTGCTGGGGGGGGTGGGCGAATGGGTGGCGCAGCAGATCCGGGAGAAAACCGGCAAGGACACCCGCTCCCTGGTCCTGGGGCACCTGCAGCGCGGCGGCTCCCCCACCACCTTCGACCGGATGCTGGCCCTGCGCTTTGGCGGTGCGGCGGTGCGCCTTGCCGAGCAGGAGATCTTCGATCACATGGTGGCGCTTTCAGCCACGGATATCATCGCCGTACCCCTGGCGGACGCGATCAAGACCCGAAAAAAGGTGCCGCTGGACAGCGACAAGGTCCTGACCGCCCGGGAAATCGGCATCTGTCTCGGGGATTGAAGGAAGGGGCAAGCTGACAGCTATAGGCTGTAACCCTCACCCCTTTTCCAGCCGCTCCATGTAGACATCCCACTCCATGGGCAGCATGGTTTTCTTCAGATTGTTGCATTCCTTGCAGCAGGCGGCGAGATTCCCCTTGGAGCTTGTCCCCCCCCTGGCCAGAGGGACGATGTGGTCCATGGTCAATTCCTTGGCCGGGGTTTTGTTGCCGCAATAATAGCAGACCCCCAGGGAGAGCTTGGTCTGCCACCATCTGCTTTTCCGGATCTCCCTCGCCTTGGCGCGTTCGCGGCGGATTTCCTCCTCGTCCACCCCCTCGCCGTACAGATTCTGATCCTCATTCATGGCGCCACCTCCCCCAGCAGAATCTTCCGCGCCGCCCCCACCAGATAGAGAGAACCGGTCACGCAGATCAGATCCCCGCTCTGCGCCAGATCGGCGGCCAGGGCCAGGGCCTCGGCGACGGTTGGCGCGCCGATAGCCTTGCCCCGCTCCTCTTCGGCCAGGATGGCGACAAGCTGCTCCGGCGTTGCCGAACGCTCACTTTCCGGCCGGGTGAAGATGATTCTGTCCGCCAGGGGGGCGATAGCCGTTAAGGTTGCGGCCACATCCTTGTCCGCCATGCAGGCCCAGACGAGAATGAGCCGATCGTAGCGAAACTCACTGAGCAAGGCATCCCGCAGACTCTCGACCCCGGCTGGATTGTGGGCCCCATCCAACAGGTAACCCCGCAGGGAAGGAGTGTGTCCGGGAGCGGTATCAACGGGACACTCCACCAAGTTCCCGTCCGCAAGGCAAAAATATTCAAGACGGCCAGGCCAGGCCACGGAAAGCAATCCTTGCCTGATCGCTTCCCCGGTCACCGGCAGAAGGCCGAAGATGGTCTCCAGCGCGGCCAGGGCCAGGGCGGCGTTGCCGGTCTGGTAGCCGCCCTTGAGGCGGCAATGGAGGCCGGCGAGGGAACGGCTCTTATCGATGCCCCGATACTGCCAGCTTCCCTCCGGGCCACGCACCGCATCAAACTCGCGCCCCAGCAGAAGCAGGGGGGCCTTGCGTTCCTCGCACACCTGCGCCACCACCGCCAGGCTCTCGTCCGCAGCCAACCCGGCAACCACGGGCACACCGGGCTTGACAACCCCGGCCTTTTCATAGGCCACCGCAGCCAGGGTGTTGCCCAGGTACTGTTCATGGTCCATGCTCACATTGGTGATCACGGAAACCAGGGGGGTGAC
>JAZDIS010000151.1:0-6800 GCA_043804705.1 Pseudomonadota bacterium
TCGGAGCCCTCGATAACCGCGGCGGCAAAAGGCAGGCCGATGATATCCGTGGAAACGTGCTGCTCGTCGCTGTATTCCAGGTAGCGGGAGTTCTTGGCGTAATCCCGGTAGATGGAGTTCACCAGCTTCCGCTTGATGGGGTTTTCCATGCTCTCATCCTGGAGGTTGAGCACCAGGACAATCAAAGAGCCGGTAGTGGTGGGAATCCGCACCGACTCGGCGATGAAGCCGATGCTCTTCATCTCCGGGATGACCAGGGGCAGAGCCTTTGCCGCGCCGGTGGTGGTCAGGATGATGTTGTTGAAGATGCTGCGGTTCTTGCGAAGATCCGTGGCCCCGGCATTGGGCAGGCGGTCCAGCACCTGCTGGCTGCCGGTGGCGGCATGGACCGTGACCATGGAGGCGCTCAAAAACCGGTCCGCGCCGAAATGATCCAGCATGGGCTTGATCATGTAGGAGAGGCAGGTGGTGGTGCAGGAGGCCGCGGAAATCAGGGTGTGCCGGGACGGATTGAAATCGCCGTCGTTGATGCCCATCACCGTGGTGACGGCATCACCGGGCATCTCCACCCCTTTGTTCTTGATCTTGAAGGGGGCGGAGAGGAGCACCTTTTCGGCCCCGGCCTGAACATGGCCCCGCAAGGCGCCCCTGGGGCTGTCGGCATCGGCGGTCGGGTCGGTAAAGGCGCCGGTGGTGTCAACAACCAGCCGCACCCCGTTTTCCTTCCACGGAATCCCGGCCGGGTTCCTGGCCTCGCGCAGGATCTTGACCGGTACGCCGTTGATGGTCATGGTGCCGTCCGCGTCATTGAGGTTTTCAATAACCTGGGATCCCTTGCAGCCATGGAGGTACATGCCGAGCCGCCCGTAAGAGCTGTCCCGGTCAATGGAGCTGGCGATATCCTGAAGCCCGGTGCCCACCTGCCGCCCCACGTTGACCACAATCTCGGAAAAATGCTTGCGGGAAACATGATGCCAGAGTGAAAGCTTACCGATCCGGCCCAGGCCGTTAATGCCTAATTTCATGGGAATAAATCTCCTTCTGCGCGTTGATTGTTGAAATCGCAACAAGCCGCGATTACAACGGTTATTGCTGTACACTTTTTTATTTCGGAGTCTCGCGGGCTCGCTTGCCTTTAGTTACGGACCTGCGCCGATGGGGCAAAGCCCATCCGCTGGCCTTTTTCCCTTTTTTACGAGTCCATCCCCTGCTTGAACAGGGACAATCCTGACTACGAGACAATCCGTCGATTATACGAAAGGGGTCTGCTTCCGGCAAGGAAAACTTTGCGGCCACGGCCCGGCAACCATTGGCCGCATAGGTAAAACAGCCTAATCGCCCAGAGGCGCGAGGGGAGGGCGGGGGATTCTGTGCAAGGGCTCCATGGGGGCGATATCCCTGGCCAGGGCCGGATCGATGTCCTGCAGCTTCCGGGCGGTGACCAGCACCCGCCCTTCAAAGGAGCCCACCGCCCGGTTGTACGATTCCACCGCCCGGTCCAGACCCTTGCGCATATCGTGAAAATGGTCGCCCAGCACCCCAAGCCGCTCATAGAGGGTGCGCCCCAGCTCGCCGATGATCTGGGCGTGCTCGGCGATCTTTTCCTGCCGCCAGCCGTAGGAGACAGCCCGCAGCAGGGCGATCAGGGTGGTGGGCGTGGCCAGGATGACCTTTTGCGCCACCCCGTATTCGATCAATTCCGGGTCCTGCTCCAGGGCCGCGCTGAAAAAATTCTCTCCGGGCAGGAAAAGAACCACGAATTCCGGCGAGGGGCCGAACTGCTCCCAATACGACTTGCCGGCCAGCTGCCCGAGATGGGTGCGCACCTGACGGGCGTGCTCCTTGAGCCGGGCCTGACGGGTCTCGTCATCCTCCGCCTCCATGGCCTCAAGATAGGCGGACAACGCGGTCTTGGAATCGACCACGATATTCCGCCCGTTGGGCAAGCGGACTATCAGGTCCGGCCGCAACCTGCCGCCCTCGGTGTCCACCGACCCCTGCTCGACAAAATCGCAATACTCCACCATCCCGGCCATCTCGACCACCCGCCGCAGCTGCATCTCTCCCCACCGGCCGCGCACCGAGGGTTTCCGCAGGGCGTTGACCAGATTGGCCGTTTCTCCGTGGAGCCTGACCTGACTGGTGGCCAGGGATTTGACCTGCTCGGTCAGGCCGGCGTACGCCTCAAGCCGCTCCTTTTCCACCTGGCGGATCTGATCATCGACCTTTTTCAGGGATTCATGCATGGGCAGGAGCAGCTCCTGAATGGACCGTTTTCTGGTCTCCATGTCGGCCAGGCCCTTTTCCTGAAATTTCGCCAGGGTCTGCTGGGCAAGCTCCAGAAACCGTTGGCTGTTGCTTTGAAAGATGTCGGCGGAAATGGCCTTGAAGGCGTTGGCCAACTCCAACCTGGCCTCCTGCAAAAGCTCCTGTTTTTCCTGGAGTTGCCGCTGCTCCGCCTCAAGCCGTGCCGCAAGCTCCGCACCCCTGACCTGCAAGAGCCCGTTTTCCCGGCGCAGTCCGGCGCGCTCCTCCTCGCCGGCCGCCAAGCGCCGCTCCAGATCAAGCAGCTGTGCCTCGCGCAGCTGCACCCGTTCATCGGCCAGCCCGCGCTGCCCTGCCAAACGGCTCCGCATGAGCAGCCAAGCCACCATGCCGCCGCAGCCCAAGCCGGCCAGCCCCACCCCTGCCAGAGAAAAAAGAAAAATTTCATTCATCGGCATATTCCCCAAAAAACTTTACGAATAATCTGTAAAAAATAAAATTTAAGCAACCCGTTATTTTTCGGTGCAAGTCATCGCTCTTTCCGGTCAGGGACGACCGCCTGCATCACTCAACGGAAGGAGGACCGTCATGGCTTTCCAAATCACCGGCAACACATCCCTCTATCTATGCCCACGGCAATCTGGTCAACTCATACAGCAGCCGGGCAGGATCTGGGTAACCCTCTGCGAAGATCTTTCCAGCGAAGAAGCGCTGGCCACCTGCGCCCGGATCATCACCTATTTCAAGAAAAACGGCAAGAAGGGCGAGCGGATGGGGAGATTCCTGGACAGGCTCGGCCTCGAGACCTTCCAGGCGACCGTACTTGCCGGATAATTCCTGCTTCCCGAGACACGTCATGGGTTTACCAGCAACGGCGTGTCTCGGGGGTGCGTCTCTTGCATTCTCCTCCGGAGCATCCTCGCGCCAGCCACAAATAGTATTGACAATCCTGAAGTATCGGCTATTTTATGGGATTCTCTTCGTTAGAGATATGGGCCTATAGCTCAACTGGCTAGAGCCACCGGCTCATAACCGGTCGGTCCCTGGTTCGAATCCAGGTAGGCCCACCACACCAAGCCGGAACCGACAGAGCAGGAATGTATTGCACGCGCAACAGAAATCAAGCTATCCAGGGACATGTTTTGGAGAAACCAAGGCAGGATTCCGGACACAAGGTGCGACCACACAAGGTTAGCGCCTTTTTTTTATTTACGGCTTAGGCTACCCACGGACACCAACAAGGGATGCAGGAAGAAACATTTTCCACCACCACACTTCTCTCGATCCTCGACACCATTGCCCCGTTTGCCATGGCTGAACCATGGGACAACGTCGGGCTCATGGTGGGGGATCCAGACCAGCAGGTCAACGGGATCCTGATCGGCCTCGACCCAACAGAGGCGCTCATCCACGAAGCCCTCGCCCAGAACCTGAACACCATCCTCACCCACCACCCCCTGATCTTCCATCCCCTGAAAACAATCCCCGGCAACACCCCCATGGGCCGCATCCTCAAAACAGCCCTTGGTCACGATCTCTCCCTCATTGCCTGCCATACCAACCTCGATCTTATCAGCGCCGGAGTCAGCAACGCCCTGGCGGAGAAACTTGGCCTGCGCGACACCAGGCCGCTCGCCGGCCAAGATTTGGCCGCATTAGGCCAGAGCCCCGGCTTTGGCAAAATCGGCACCCTGCCCGCCCCCCTGCCCTCCGAGCAATTTCTGAACCGCCTGCTGACCGCCCTCAATACCCCTGGAATACAGATTGCCGGCGTGCTGCCGGAGACCATCCACAGCGTGGCCCTCTGCGGCGGCAGCGGTTCCGGCTTGGCCGAAACCGCATGGAGCATGGGCGCGCAAGTCTATATTACCGGCGAGGTGAAACACAGCGTGGCCCGCTGGGCCGAAGGGGCAGGCTTCTGCGTGATTGACGCCGGCCATTATCCAACCGAAAACCTCATCGTGCCGGTCCTGGCGGAGATTTTGAAAAAATCCTGCGCGGACAAAGGGTTTACCCCGATCATTAGCACCACCGCCCAACAAGACAATCCCATGCAATGGGTTGTCTTCGATGATAACAAACCCAGATTCTGTCAACCAATAGAACCATTGAGGAAGCACAATTGAAAGCAAACATCTCGCATCTCAGGGAACTCCAGGCCATTGATCTGAAAATCAGCACCTTGGACAAGGAAATTGCGGCCGGCTCCGCCGAAATCGACAACCGCCGCGCCAGTCTTGACGGCCACAAAGAGACCCTTGTCCAGTTGACCGCGAAAATCGCCGCCAACGAACAGCGTCGCCGTGAACTGGAAGCCGAACTCGAAGACGAGCAGGTCCGGATCAAAGACCGGCAGGCCAAACTGATGAATGTTCAGACCAACCGCGAATATCAGAGCATTCTCAAGGAAACGGAAGACGGCAAAAAAACAAACACGCAACGGGAAGAGGCTGTTGTTCTGCTCATGGAACAAATCGAGGCCTTGACCGCGCAAATCGAGGAAGAAAATAAGATCTGCGCCGAGGATGAGAAAATGCTTGCCGAGGACATCGCCGCGGTTGAGAAAAAAACCAGCCAATTCACTGCGGAAAAAAGCAAAATACTGAAAACCCGCGAAAGCAAGGCCTGCGAAGTATCCGCCAGCCTGCTG
Source organism: Pseudomonadota bacterium (assembly GCA_043804705.1). GTDB lineage: Bacteria > Desulfobacterota > Desulfobulbia > Desulfobulbales > Desulfurivibrionaceae > Thiovibrio. Next base: position 4,916 of record JAZDIS010000151.1, read on the forward strand.
AAAAAATACACAGCCATCCGCGACAAACGCAACGGCCTGGCCATTGTCCCGGTGACCGGCGGCGTCTGCCGGGGCTGCTTCATGAACATCCCGCCGCAGCTGTATAATGATCTGATGAAGGAAGACAAGCTCATTTCCTGCCCCACCTGTCACCGCATCATGTTCCATCAGCAGGAGACAGAAGAAGAATAAGGCCGCCGGCCACCAATGGCTTGAGAGAAAACCGCAGGATTAACGAGGGGCGAGGCGCTGAAAAGCCTTGACCTTTCCCGGTCCTGCTTATAGTTGTGTCAGTGTGGGAGTGGGTGCATGATCGCTGGCGGGATGTTCGCCGCCAGAGGAAAGTCCGGACTCCGCAGGGCAAGGAGGTTCGTAACACGAACTGGGGGCGACCCCGAGGAAAGTGCCACAGAAAACAAACCGCCGGGCAACCGGTAAGGGTGAAAAGGTGGGGTAAGAGCCCACCGCTTGCGTGGCGACACGGAAGGCACGGCAAACCCCCTCCTGGAGCAAAACCAAATAGAGAAGCATTTGAGGGCGGCCCGCCCGAAGCTTCCGGGTAGGTTGCAAGAGATGCCGGGCAACCGGCATCCATAGAGAAATGATCATGGCCCTTGCAAAAGGGTACAGAATCCGGCTTATAGCCCACTCCCTTTTTTTATTCTTTAATACATGCAGACAGCAACAGCGATCATTGCCGCGGGCGGGTCCGGGTTACGCATGGGAAGCTCCACCCCCAAACAGTTCAGCGAACTGCTTGGCGTTCCCATCCTGATCCACACCATCCGCGCCTTCCGTAAGGTTCCCGCCATTGGCGCCATTATCGTGGTGGCCCCGGCGGAACACTTGGACCACACCCAGGCGCTCCTCACCCAGTACCAGCTTGACGGTCACTGCACCGTGGTGAGCGGCGGCACGCTGCGCCAGGATTCGGTGCGCATCGGCCTGGCCCAGGTGGCGGAGGATTCCCCCCTGGTGGCGGTGCACGACGGCGCCCGGCCCCTCATCACCCCCCAAGATATCCAGCGTTGCCTAGCTGCGGCCGCAGCCCATGGGGCCGCGATCATGGGAGTGCCGGTGAAGGACACCCTCAAGGCCGTGGCCCCGGACACCACCATCCGCCACACCGTGGAACGCGAATCCCTCTGGCAGGCGCAAACCCCCCAGGCGGTCCGCACCGGCCTCCTGAGAGAGGCCTTTGCCAGGGCTGACCAGGACGGTTTTATCGGCACCGATGAAGCCTCCCTTCTTGAGCATGGCGGCTGGCCGGTCGTGGTGGTGGAAGGTTCGGAAACCAACCTCAAGATCACCCGGCCGGATGATCTTCTCATGGCGGAGGCCATACTCATGAAACAGCAACCAGCCCAGCAAATGCGTATCGGTCATGGCTTTGACGCCCACCGCTTGGTTGCGGGAAGACCGCTGATTCTGGGCGGCCTGGAAATCCCCCACGCACTGGGCCTGCTGGGCCACTCGGATGCCGATGTCCTCACCCACGCCCTGTGCGACGCCATCCTGGGCGCCATCGGCGCAGGCGATATCGGCCGCCACTTCCCGGACAGCGACCCGCAGTACAAGGGGATCTCCAGCATCAAGTTGCTTGCGCAGGTGATCGGCCTGGCTGCGGCACAACATTTTCGCCTAAGCAACGCCGACATCACCGTGGTGGCGGAACATCCCAAACTTGCCCCCCATTTTCCGGCCATGCAGACGATCCTGGCCGAGGCCTGCCGGGTTGCCCCTGACGCCATCAACCTCAAAGCCTCCACCACGGAACAGATGGGCTACACCGGCCGCGAGGAAGGGATCAGCGCCCATGCCGTGGTCCTGATGGCAAAACAACCCGCCTAAACGATTTTCCAGGGGGATAAACATTCTGTACGAG
>JAZDIS010000152.1:0-5007 GCA_043804705.1 Pseudomonadota bacterium
GGCGGCATCTTTGATGATGCTGGAACTGATGAAAATCCAGCGGAAGCCGGTCATCAGAAAAACCGTTTCCACCTCGCGTTCAATCCGGCGGTTCATCAAGGCCAGCTGGAACTCGTAATCAAAATCAGACACGGCCCGCAAGCCGCGGATAATCGCCTTGGCACCACGTTTGTAAGCAAAATCAACGAGAAGCCCGGAAACATTCTCGATCTCGATCCGGGATTCTTCGCCGGAAAAACAGTCCTGGATCATCTTCCGTCTTTCATCCAGGGAGAAAAGCGGCTGTTTGGCGGGGTTGCTGGCAACGGCGATGATGATCCGGTCAAACAGATGCAGCCCCCGATGAACGATATCGAGATGCCCGTTGGTTATGGGATCAAAGGTGCCGGGATAGACGGCAACTGACTCGGATGTGTTTTCAGAGACAAACGGCTCATAGTCGATCATTGCACCCTGCCTCAAGTATGCTGGTAGAGCCAGAAACCGGCCTCTCCGTAACGGCGGCGGTCAAAACAGGCAAGCGGCCCCATAATTTCCGGGTATTGCGCTTCCGCTGCGTCTTCAAGAACAACAATGGCCTTGGCGGCAAGAAAATTTCCGCCCGCCAAAGACTCAAGCCCGCGCAAGGCAAGGGTGCTCCCATAGGGCGGATCGAGAAAAACCAAATCAAATCCCTCGGGCGGCTGCTTTGGTGTCAAAAAAGCAAGCCCCCTGGCCAGATCCCTATGGAACACCATGGCGTGCTCAGCAAAACCGCAGAGGGCGATATTTCTGCCGACAAGCTCGGTCACGGAGCGCTGAGCATCGACGAAAACAGCCAGTAGCGCTCCCCGGCTCAGGGCTTCAAGACCCAAAGCGCCGGTGCCGGCAAAAAGATCCAACACCCGGGCGCCCACGACCTTGTCGGCGAGAATATTGAAAATAGCCTCCCTGGCCCGGTCGGAGGTGGGGCGAATCAAGCCGCCGAACCGCCGGCCCGGCGCCAGCAGCTTGCGCCCCCGGGCGCTGCCGCTGATGATCCGCAATTACAGGTAATCCCGGATAAGTTCCTCGGCTATCTGCACCGCATTGAGCGCCGCGCCCTTGAGGATATTGTCGGACACCACCCAGAGGTTGATCCCGTTGGCGATGGACTCATCCTCCCGAATCCGCCCCACCATGGTCTCGAACCTGCCCGCACAATCAATGGCCATTGGGTATTGACCCAGAGTCGGCTCATCAACCAACTGTACCCCAGGAGCATTTTTCAGCAGGGCCTTGACCTCGGCCGCAGTGATCTTCTTTTCGGTCTCGATATTGACCGACTCGGAATGGCCGTAGAAAACAGGCACCCGCACCGTGGTGGCGGTAACGCCGATGGTCGGGTCTTCAAACATCTTGCGGGTCTCGTTGACCATCTTCATCTCTTCCTTGGTATAGCCGTTCTCTAGGAAGCTGTCGATCTGGGGCAGACAGTTAAAGGCGATCTGGTGCGGATAGACGCTATGGGTCATGGGCTTGCCCGCCGCATAATCGAGAACCTGCTGCTTGAGTTCGTCAATGGCCTTGGCCCCGGTGCCGGAAACCGCCTGGTAGGTGGAAACCACGATCCGCTTGATCCGCACCTTATCGTGGATGGGTTTTAAGGCCACCAGCATCTGAATCGTGGAACAGTTCGGATTGGCGATGATGCCCCGTTTTTTATACTGGGCAATGGCATGGGAATTCACCTCGGGCACCACCAGGGGGATCTCCGGGTCCATGCGGTAGGCGCTGGAGTTGTCGACAACCACGGCCCCCGCCGCCGCGGCAGCCGGAGCAAAATCAAAGGACCGGGTAGCGCCTGCGGAAAAGAGGGCGATATCGATCCCGGCAAAGGCATCCTTGCTCAAGAGCTGAACCGGAATCTCCTTGCCCTTGAAGGTAAGGGTTTTGCCCACGGACCGCTCCGAGGCAAGCAACCGCAGTTCATCCAGGGGAAAGTCCCTTCGCGCCAAGACATCGAGCATGGCGCCGCCCACAGCGCCGGTGGCGCCGGCAACAGCAACATTGAATTTCTTTTTTGCAGCAGTCATTGTCCAAACCCCTTACAGACAGCAGCCGGGAATCACCCGGCAATTGTATGAAATATCTGTAACGGTCCAGCAGCACCGCATCTGCTTCGCAGTCTCGCTACGTTCGCTTAGCTGTCATCGGCTTGGCTCGTGTGCAATAGCACACTTCGCAAGCCTCTTCCGCGCATCTGCGGCACTGCTGAACCGTTACGTTTCTTGGTTTACGTTAGTTTGCTGCATAAATTTACGACAAGATCAGCAGCTTGCCCAAAATAGCCGGAGGCGTCAGCTCCCCTGCCGCATGGTTTCCCTTTTCAAAAACACCAACCGGTTCAACCCGTTGAGATAGGCCTTTGCCGCGGCGGTGATGATATCCGGGTCCGCCCCCTGCCCCACCACGACCTTGCCTTCATCTTCAATCCGGACCAGCACCTCGCCCTGGGCATCAGTGCCGCCGGTGATTGAACTTACCGAAAAATAGAGAAGCTTGCTCCTGGTCTGGGTCAGTTCGGCAATGGCCCGGAAACAGGCATCGATGGGACCGATACCGATACAAGCCTTTTCCTGCTCCTTGCCGTCGATGAGCAGCCGCACCGCCGCGGTGGGCAGGCTCTTGTTGCCGCTCATCGCCCCCAGATGCACCAGGGAGAAAGCCTCGGTGATCCGCAGCACCTCATCCATGAGAATGGCTTCGAGATCTTCGTCAAACATCTCCTTCTTGACGTCGGCCACCTCCTTGAACCGGGAAAAAACCCGGTCCAGTTCATCGTCCTTGAGGCTGTAGCCCATGGCCGCAATGCGATCCTTCAGGGCATGCCTGCCGGAATGCTTGCCGAGCACGATATTGCCGGTGGAAATCCCGATATCCACCGGATTCATGATCTCGTAGGTGGTCCGTTCCTTGAGCACCCCGTCCTGGTGGATCCCGGATTCATGGGCAAAGGCATTGGCCCCGACAATGGCCTTGTTGGCCTGCACCGCCATGCCGGTGATGGTGGAGACCAGCCGGCTGGTGGGATAGATGTGCTCGGTGACGATATCGGTATGCACCTGCATCTGGTCGGCCCGGGTGCGGATGACCATGACCAGCTCTTCCATGGCCGTATTGCCGGCCCTTTCCCCCAGACCATTGATGGTGGACTCCACCTGCCGGGCGCCGTGGTTGATGGCGGCCAGCGAATTGGCCACGGCCAGGCCGAGATCGTTGTGGCAATGGACACTGAGGACCGCCTTGTGAATATTGGGTATATTCTCGATGAGATATCCGATTTTACGGCCAAATTCATCGGGCAGGGCATAGCCGGTGGTGTCCGGGAAATTCAGGGTCGTGGCCCCTGCTTCGATTACCGCGGCAAAAACCTTGCAGACAAAATCAAGGTCACTGCGCGAGGCATCCTCGGCGGAAAACTCAACGTTACTCGTATATTTGGCGGCGTGTTTCACCGAAGCCACGGCCAGTTCCAGCACCTGATCCCGGCTCATCTTCAGCTTGTGCTTCAGATGGATGTCCGAGGTAGCCAGAAAGGTGTGGATCCTTGGGTTCTCCCCAGCCTTGAGCGCCTCCCAGGCCCGGTCTATATCCTTAACATTACAGCGGGCAAGAGCCGCGATCTGTGCCCCGCGGACATGTTCGGCAATATTGCGCACGCACTCGAAATCCCCAGGCGAGGCCACGGGAAATCCGGCTTCAATCACGTCCACCTTCAGCTTGACCAGTTGCTGGGCCAGCCGGAATTTTTCCTGCATATTCATGCTTGCGCCGGGCGACTGTTCGCCATCACGCAAGGTGGTATCAAAAATAACTATTTTATCCGACATCGTAGATTAACTCCTCTCAGCCCAGGCAGCACAAGAAGAATACCGCCCGAGTCCAAGTTATACCGAATTTTCCTGTTCTTCCACGGCAGAACTCCTGCCTTTCATCACCAAACGGTACCCCGCCGCCAGCGGTCCGGATAGAACGTAGGCCGCGCCCAGAACAAAAAGGGTAACCTGGGGTTCGGTGGCCAGTACCATGATGAGCAACACCAGCCCGACCAGAACCTGAAATTTTTTGGCCCGATCGGTTTGTGCATGCTTGAAGCTCAGGTATTTCACGGAACTGACCATGAGATAGGAAAGACCGTATACGCTTCCCAGCACAATAAAATTTCTCAGAGTGCCGGTGATCTCAAAAAAACTGCAGAACAGAACGGAGGCCGCGATCATTCCTCCGGCTGCAGGACACGGCAACCCCGTGAATTCATTTTTGGTCGAAGTGGTATCCTGGCTATTGAAACGGGCCAGGCGCAAGGCTGTGGTCGCCACATAGAGAAAAGCCGCCAGCCAGCCATAACGTCCATACGGCCGCAGCACCCACTCGTAGGCCAGAAGTGCCGGGGCCACGCCAAAGGCAACCAGGTCGCAGAGGGAATCGTACTCCATGCCGAATTTACTGGTCGTGCCGGTAAGACGGGCAACCCGGCCGTCAAGCCCATCAAAAATCCCGGAAATGATAATCGCTACGGCTGCGTGAAAATACTGCCCGTTAATTGCCGCAACGATGGCGTAAAATCCACTAAATAGACTTGCCGTGGTAATAACACTCGGCAACAGACAAATTTTGCCCTTTACGGAAATCACATCCTTGGCTTTATGGTGCTTGGTCATGTGCGCCTCCTTCCGATATTATTTGCAAACAACGCAAAGTTCGCACTCTTATTTTGGGTAGTATATTGAAAAAATATTTTTCTGCATAGGAGTATCAGGGCAGGTAGCCGAGAACCGTCTCGCCGGCCTTAACTTTCTGACCGATTGCCACTTCCAGCTGAATCTGTTGCGGAAGATAGAGATCAACCCTTGAGCCAAAGCGAATCAGGCCAAAACGCTCTCCACGCATCAATCTGTCCCCCTTGCCCGCCCAACAGACAATCCGCCGGGCAATAAGGCCAGCCACTTGCACCACCGCTATTTTGCAGTTGCGCCTTGTTTCAAT
>JAZDIS010000153.1:0-3229 GCA_043804705.1 Pseudomonadota bacterium
AGGCGTCTTACGATCTATGGCAAGCCAGGAAAAAAGCCGGCAGTTTCCGTGTAAAACCAATCGTTGCCCACGCCCACTAAATATGGGTTGAGCGGATGTTGTGCAGTTGAGCTGAAAACACCTAGAACCACAGGGCGGAAAGCGGGTTCAACTACCGTGGCTTTTTAGTCGGCCTTGTCATTTTCAATATCGTAATAAGTTTGGAAATACTGCAGATCGAAATGTGTGTATCAGGGACTGCATCCCCAGTTCATAATCCGGCACCGTCAGGTTTCGTCCCGAACGCCCTGAGAAATCAGGGCTTTTTTTCTGTTGTCCGCTAACATCCGGGTTTTACCTGCAGAGCCGTTGTGCTTCAAGCGCCTTGGCTTCCTGCGGGTTGCCGGCCAGCGCTTGCTTTTGATGTTCCGCCGCCTCCGCGCACTGCTTCTGCGAGGCAAGTGACAAAGCGGCCAGGCCGTGGGCCTCTGGCAGGTCAGGAGCCAGCTCGAGACTGCGCTGGGCGGCGGCCAGGGCCTGTTCGTAATTGCCGGCCGCAAAGAAGCGTTCACCCATCTTCAGATTCCGGGAGGCCTTGGAATCGTCGTTTTTCGGGTCCACCGTCGCGGCGGGATTTAGCTGCCGCTGCAATTCTTCCTCGCTGATTTTCCCCAGAGTTCTGAGCACCTGGGCTTTGACCTGGGCGCAGAAGTTGATTTGGGCGTAAGGCTGGTAGGCAGTAAGGAGTCCCTTTTGATCGGTGATGCCGACTGTGGGATGGAGCCGGACCCCGAATTTGCCGTAGAGCGCGTTGCCGTTATCGATCAGTACCGGTCCTGAGAATCTGCTTTCGGCGACCATCGCCTTAACCGCTTCCACCGGATCGCGGTCGGAGACCAGGGCCACCCAGTGGACCGGAGAAGCGCTCAACTCCGCCATGCATTTTCCTATCTCCGCCAAGCCGAGCCGTGAGGGCTCGGCGCCGGAGCGGAAGAAGATGAAAACATTCGCGCCTTTTTTCAGGTCCAGCAGGCTGGCCTGACCGCCGTCAATAGTCGGCAGGCTCGGGTTTTCGAGGGAGTCCTTTCCGGCCGTCAAGCTGGAGAAGGCCTTGCTCTCTTCGGGCCAGGCCAGCTGTGGCGCCAGCAGGAAAAGACAGCCGAGGAGCAGGGTGCCAAGCCATTGCTTCCGCATGCGGGGGAGTCCTCCAACCTGTTTGGTGTTGATGCCTGATCGTTTACGGTGGCTAACCGGCAGGCGGTCAGACTATCAGGAACTGATTGCCGGAGAGGGGAAGCCCCCCTTGCCTGACAGCCTGCCGCCTTGCGCCATTATTTTTTCGTATGGTCATAGGTTTTGGTCTGATGGCAGGTCTTGGCGCAGGAGCCACCGGTTTTGGTCTTGGTGTAGTTAATCGGCAGCACCCAGTTTCGTGGCCCGAAGGGAACCCCGTCGCGGAGCTGGTGGGGATTTTTTGAGGCATGGACCTCGTGACAGGCCCGGCAGGTTCGGCCCTTATCGGTCCTGTTGACATGAAGATAATGGAGATTGCGGGAGCCGTCGCGGAAGCGGGTGGTGGTGGTGGTTTCCGGATCGGCCATGTTCTGGTTGTTGTGACAGCGGTAGCAGAGGGCGTAATTGGCCGGGGTGTAAGGCGAGTAGAAAAGAGCAGGATATTCGGCGACCAGCAGACGGGGGTTATTGCTGCCGTGGGTCAGGTGGCAGGCACTGCAATCCTTATTTTTCACCGGTTCGTGCTGGAAGGGATTGTTCGCCAGCAGCTTGCTGAAGTTGCTCAGCTGGCGGCCGTTGGCATCAACCTTGTTGTCCTCGCTGTGGCAGGCAACGCAGAGGTCGAAGGGCAGTTTGGTCAGCAGGTGCTGGATGTTGGAGGCATGGGGGGTATGGCAGTTCATGCAAGCCCCCTTTTCGATCACCGCCTTATGCTGGACCTTGGCCTCGGTAATCGTCTTCAGGATCTCGCCATGGCAGTCCAGGCAGAGCTTCTTACCCTCGGCAAGAAGCAGGCTGCGGTTGGTCGAGTTGTGGGGGTTGTGGCAGATGGTGCAGGCCTGCATTACCGGCGCATGGACCACCCGGCTGGAGATAAGCGCCTTTTCCATGTCTTCATGGCAGGTTGCACAGAGCGCGTTGACATCCGCGGCTATTGTGCCGGGACTCTTGCCGGATTTTTTACCGTCGGCTGCTGCTTCGTGGCATATGGCGCATTGACCGCTGATGTAGGGAGCATGCGAGGAAAGTGCCTTGGCATCGTCGCCCGGCGCCAGCTGGTTCTCGGTGGCAGAACCCATCCGGACTGGCAAAAAAATACCGGCGAGCGCCAGCGCTCCGACCATGGCAAAAGACCTGAGCAAACGAAGTTTCAACATGATATCCCTCTTCCCGGGCACTGAGGTTGATGGTACACAGTACTTAATCGTACAGGCATGATAAGTAAAGTCAAGGGGGAAACGGAGGCTTGTTGCAGGCCTTGCAGTGGCGGGGGGGTGCCGGCTCTGCGAGCCAAAAAAAAAGCGCCCCGCAAAGGGGCGCTTTTTTAGCTTGCGATTCGGGGGCGGAGTCAGTCGTCCTCCTCCAGATCGTCCTCCTCCAGCTCTTCGTCATCGAGAGCTTCGTCATCGGTATCATCCTCCTCGGCTCCGGCATCATCGTCTCCGGGCAAGTCATCGTCTCCGGAGATGCCGGATTCCTCGTCTGCTCCTGCAGCAAGGTCGTCTTCATCGGCGGAAGGTTTGCGGATTTTTGACGGGGGCAGGATGATGGCGGTAATTTTTTCAATATCTTGTCGCACCAGCGGATCTGCAAGACAAAAGGCACATTCGGCAATGTGCTTTTCCATGAAGAAAACCATGCGGGCGGGCGCCATGGACTCTTCCTGAACTTGGGCATACCATGATTTGACAAGCCTCTGCAAGCGCTCGCATTCCATCGTTACGTACTCCTTTGTCTGGTTCAAAAACGGCGCAACATCAACAAGAAGACAAGCCCCATGCTTGCCGGAAGCCGTTGTTCAAAAAAAGCGTAAAATTAAAATTCCGTGCCGGCATAAAAGGCGCCGTAACGAAGCAGCGTCAGTTCGCTGCGGTTAACGGGGGATAATCATTTTTATAACGGCTCCTGAATCGAGCCATATGTACCGTATTTTTTTTCCGCTGCCCAGACTCTTTTCTCAAAAAAAAGAAAAATGTTGTTTCCCCGCGGTCAACATTATATCTTGGCACAGCGGATG
>JAZDIS010000154.1:0-7139 GCA_043804705.1 Pseudomonadota bacterium
TTCGACGCGCTGCTAAAGCGAGATCAAGACGTTATCCGTGAATACCGGAAAAAAGTCGAGACGCTTGAGAAAACGCGGCTCGAGCTCCACCAGGAAAAACAGGCCCTGATTGAAACCATCGCCAAGGTCAGGGGACAGGAAGAACAGCTGGCCACCACGCGCAATGAAAGAATGCGCCTGCTGCAAAACGTAAAAACAGAGAAAAAACTGTACCAGATGGCGCTGCAAGAGCTCGAAGGGGCTGCGGACAGACTGAGCAACACCCTTGAGCAGCTCAAAGCCGATGCGGCCAAGGCCCGGCAAAAGGATGCCCGTCTGCATTCCAGGACCACGCCCCACAAATCCCGCCCGGATAATACCGGTTTTGCCAAACAGAAAGGCCGTCTCACTCCTCCGGCGACGGGCACGGTTACAACCCTGTTCGGCAAAAGCGTCCAAAAAAAATTCGGCATTACCACCTTTGCCAACGGCATTGACATCAAGACAGCACCGGGCACCAAAATCACCGCCATCTATGACGGCACGGTGATCTACGCCAAATTCCTGCGCGGCTATGGCAACCTGCTCATCATTGACCATGGCCAGCAATATCTCAGCCTTGTTTCCCGCGCCGAGAAATTTTTCAAGGATGAAGGCGATCCGGTTGCCAGAGGCGAGGTGGTCGGCATCATGAGCGATCAGGACGGACTGCTGGGAGAGGGCCTCCATTTCGAGATCCGCCATGGAACGAAGCCGGAAGATCCCCTGCAATGGGTAAACAACGCCAAACTCACCATCAAGGCAAGCAAAAAGGCGCCCCGCTGATCCTCGCCTTGCCGGCACAGATAAATCATTGTTTCTCGGCACGAAACGTGCTAGGATTACAGCCATTACCCCATCATAAACGAAAGGCACCCCTACTTTGAAATTCTCCGGTCAAGGACCAATCATGAAAAGCTCGACAAAACGGTCGGTTATAAAAATTATCGCTGTTTCCCTCTGCGTAGCCGCCGGTTCGTTGCTGGCCTGGAATTACTCAACAGTCACTGCGACGACCCAGGACACCTACGAAAGCCTTGAGGCCTTCTCCAACGTCCTCAACCTGGTCCAGGAAAATTATGTCGAGGAGGTGGACAGCCAGAAGGCCATTGAAGGAGCGATCAAGGGCATGCTCAACACGCTGGATCCGCACTCTTCCTATATGAAGCCGGATGATTTCAAGGAATTGCAGGTAGAAACCCAGGGAAGCTTCACCGGCATCGGTATAGAGATAACCATGAAGGACAATATTCTCACGGTTGTCTCTCCCATCGAAGGAACTCCGGCTTTTGCCAAAGGGCTCAAGGCGGGCGACAAAATCGTCAAGATCGGCGAGGAACAGACTCAGGACATGAGCCTCATGGAGGCGGTAAAACGGTTGCGGGGTCCGAAAGGCTCGGAAGTAACCATCGCCATCCACCGCAAGGGCTGGGTCGACATCAAGGAAATCACCCTGATCCGCGACATTATCCCCATCCACAGCATTAAATCGAAACTGTTGGAACCGGGATATCCCTACATCCGCATCATCAACTTCCAGGCGCAGACCACGGCTGATTTCAAAAAAGCGTTCACCGAACTGGAAAAGCAAGGAAAAGTGAAAGGGCTTATCGTGGATCTTCGCAATAACCCGGGCGGGCTTCTCGACCAGTCCGTGAAAATTGCCGACATCTTCATCAACGAGGGGGTGATTGTCTCCACCAAAGGCCGGATCAAGGAGCAGAATTCCATATTCTACGCCCGCGACAACAACCTCAAATACACCTTCCCCTTGGTGGTGTTGGTGAACGAAGGGAGCGCCAGCGCCTCGGAAATCGTGGCAGGGGCTTTACAGGATCACAAAAAAGCAATAATCATCGGCGCCCAGACCTTCGGCAAGGGTTCTGTGCAGACCATTATCCCCATGGACAGCGGGGCGGGCCTCAGATTGACCACTGCCAGATATTACACCCCCAGCGGCCGCTCGATCCAGGCAACGGGCATAACCCCGGACATCGTTGTCCCCTCGCCTACGACCCTGTCAGTCGAAAACGACGAGAAAGAGGATGATCAGGACAAGAAGCCGAAATACTTGCGGGAAAAGGATCTGAGGCATCACATCGGCAACGGCTTAAAGGAAGATGTTACGCAAAAAGAGGAAAAGCCCAAACCAGAGGAAAAACCCAAAGCAAAGGTAAAAGCCCAGACGAGCAAAGATAAGCCGGAACCTGAAGACCTGAGCAAGGATCAGCAGTTGAACACCGCGCTCACGCTGCTCAAGGGCTTGAATGTTTTCGGCAAGCCAGGCGGGAAATAACAGAAACCGGCCAGGCACATCCCTAGGAAACTATTCGGCTTAATGCCGGAATTGAACGAAAACCACGAAATATAAAAGGGAAAAAGCATGAACTGTTGGGAATTCAAAAAATGCGGTCGTGAAAAAAGCGGCGCCAAGGCAAAGGAACTTGGGGTTTGCCCTGCCTATCCAGACCATGGAAAGTGTTGTGCGAGATTAGCCGGCACACTGTGTGGCGGGAAAGTACAAGGTTCGTTCGCCTCAAAACTCCTGAACTGTATGCAGTGTGATTTTTACAAGAGCGGGCACTACGAGAAATAGGACCGGGTTGCACGCAGTTACGAGATAAAAAAGGAGAGGCTCAGCCCTCTCCTTTTTTTATTGCGCTGCTAACCTTCTTGCCAAGGCAAATTCCGGTTATTTTTCACAACGGCTTGCCGCGGCAACCAGCGCATAATAGTCACGACCATCCAAGTCGTTGATCACCACGGCGGGGAAGTTTTCCACCTCGAACCGGAAAAGGGCCTCCGGCCCGGCATCGGCAAAGGCAATCAGCTCGGCTTTCTTAATGCATTTGGACAAAAACGCCCCGGCCCCGCCAATGGCGGCGAGATACACAGCGCCATGCGCGAGCATCGCCTGACGCACCTCGGCGGAACGGGCCCCCTTGCCCATGGTCGCCGCAAGCCCCAGTGCTAGCAGACGCGGGGTGTAGCTGTCCATCCGGTAGCTGGTGGTCGGGCCTGCTGCACCGATTACCCGGCCGGGCCGGGCCGGGCTCGGACCAACATAATAGAGCAGCTGCCCCTTAAGGTCCACAGGCAGCTCCTTTCCCTCATCCAGCAGGGCGCAGAGTCGGCGATGGGTCTGATCCCGCCCGGTGTACAGCGTCCCGCTCAAGCTCACCAGTTGGCCGGCCTTGAGCGAGGCCAGGGCCTCCGGAGTAAAAGGCAGACGCACCTCGGGCAGGTTGTCAAAAAAAGCAGGTTCACCGTGCAGTAACGACATAATTAGGACAGTCCTTCAAAAGCGTTCAGTTACTACAAGACAATTTCTTTATGCCGATGGGCATGGCACTGGATATTGATTGCCACCGGCAGGCTGGCGATATGACAGGGAAAGGTTTCCATCTGCACGGCCAAGGCCGTGGTGATCCCGCCAAAACCATGGACCCCCTGGCCCTGGGCATTGATCTCCCGCAGCAGCCTCTCTTCAAGCACTGCCACATCCGCGCGCTTGCTTTTCTCGCCAACCGGCCGGAGCAGGGCTTTTTTGGCCAACAAGGCCGCCTTTTCAAACGAGCCGCCCAGGCCAACCCCGACAATCATCGGCGGACAGGGATTCGAGCCCGCAGCCAGCACCCGGTCGAGCACATGCCGGACCACCCCTTCCGTGCCTGCGGCAGGAGGCAGCATGACCAGACTGCTCATGTTCTCGCTGCCGCACCCCTTGGGCAGAAAGCGGATGGTGAGGCGGTCGCCGGCAACCACCTCCAGATGGACAACAGCCGGAGTATTGGTCCCGGTATTTTGGCGGGTCAACGGATCGCAGACCGATTTGCGCAGATACCCTTCCTCGTAGCCGAGCCGCACCCCCTCCTGCAACGCCTCGCCAAGGTCGCCCGTTATGTGGACCTCCTGGCCGAGCTCAAGAAAGAGGATGCCGGTGCCGGTATCCTGGCACACCGGAATCCTCTCCCGGCTGGCAATATCGGCATTGGTGAGGAGAAGCTCCAGGATATTCCCGGCCAGCTCCCCGGTTTCCCGGTCACGCGCGGCAAGCAGAGCCTCCAGAATATCCGGCTCCAGGTCATGGGCCGCGGCAATGGCCAGATCACGAACGGCCTGGCGGATCTCGCTGCTGTTAATCTCTCGCATGGTTCGGATCGGGCCTACGGATTGAGCCTGCGGTTGCGCAAGGCCAGGCTCTGTTGCTTGAAGGTATGCTGGATGATTTTTTCCCGGTCTTCATCAAGAAGGAAGACAAACTCCAAGGCGACCCTGAATTTGCAGCCGGAGTCTTCCCCTTCCGAGGCCGGATCGCAGGCAATGACCTTGCCGAAGGAATAGACATAGGTGTAGGCGGGGAGCAAGACGAGATGGAGCTCCACAATCTCATCCAGCCTGGCCGGAGCATCGCTACAAAAAGCAATGCCGTTGGCACTGATATTGGCCTTGCGCATGACCAGTGCGTCCAAGGGACTCTCTCCCCCCTTGACCTGCTTGAGCATCATGTTCATCTTGTTGTCCAGATGCTGCAAAAAATCAGCCAGATCCGCGTCCCGCTCCCGCAAGTTGGCCAGGGCGCTTTGAGCGCCGATGAATATCTGGATATCGGCAAGCCCTCCCTGGTTGTAAGGAGAAATCCCCTGCTGAAAATCCTTGGCAACAGCCTGCATCTTTTCCGCGGAAACCGGATGAATTGCCAGCATCACCCTGTCCATGACCCGAACCGACTGTCTGCGATTTAAGCCTTCCGTCATGTCTGCACCCCACCCAGTCAAATGATATCGCTGTCTCTGGCAATCCGCCAGGACCGAAAAACGGCCACCCCCCTGCTTCCTCCGAGGCAAAACAGCATCGGAGGAAGAGTTAACTCAACCCTTGTCCTGCTTGAGCAGATCCTCCACCTCACCCTGCATGATAAAACTGTGCTCTGCGTCCGGATACACGCCGCCCTTGACCTCATCCCGAAAAGCGATAATGGCCCCGGCAATCTGGGAACCCAGCTCCGCGTAACGCTTCACGAAACTGGGCACGAATTTTTCAAACATCCCTAAAAGATCATGGCTCACCAGCACCTGCCCGTCGCATTGCGCTCCGGCCCCGATACCGATGGTGGGGATGGCGATGCTTGCGGTGATGGCCGCAGCCAGCTTATCGGGGATGCACTCCAGCACAAGGGCGAACGCCCCGGCCTCGGCCAGCCCTTTGGCCTCGGCCAGCAACCGCCGGGCCGATTGGGCATCCTTCCCCTGCACCTTGTACCCGCCCAACGCTCCGGCGGTCTGCGGGGTCAGGCCGATGTGGCCCATCACCGGGATGCCGGCCCGGACCATGGCCGCCACCGTCCCGCAGATCTCAAGACCGCCTTCAAGCTTCACCGCATCGCAGCCCGCCTCTTTCAGAAAACGGCCGCCGTTGGCAATGGCCTCCCGCGGATCAACCTGGTAGGAAAGAAAGGGCATATCGCCGACCAGCAACGCCCGCTCCACCCCATGCTTAACCGCCCGGGAATGATGCAGCATCTCCTCCATGGTCACCGGCACCGTGGACTCATAGCCAAGAGCCACCATGCCCAGGGAATCGCCGACCAGGACGATCTCGACGCCGCTCCGGTCCAGGATTCGGCCGAAGCTGGCGTCATAGGCCGTCAGCATGACGATCTTCTCCCCTGTCCCCTTGAGATCGATGATATCGCGGACTGTCAGTTTTTTTCCGATCATACGCTTCTGTCCTTGTTCCCAGTACCTGCCGCTTTTAGAATGGCAGCGTGGCGGCCTCGCCATTGCCTTGATCCGCATCCTGCCTTCCGGTAAAAGCCCTGCCGAAATGGGCATACGCCGCCTGGGTCGCCATCCGGCCCCGGGGGGTGCGCATCAGCAGACCCATCTGGATGAGAAAGGGCTCGTAGACGTCCTCCAAGGTGGTCTTCTCCTCGCAGGCCATGGTGGCCAGGGTTTCCAGACCGATGGGGCCGCCTTGAAACTTGTCGATGATGGTGAGGAGAATCCGCCGGTCCATCTCGTCCAGCCCTTCCTGGTCGACACCCAGCATGTTCAGAGCCTCATCCGCCACCTGGGCCGTGATGCTGCCCTGGGCCTTGACCTCGGCAAAATCCCGCAGCCGCTTGAGCAGCCGGTTGGCTATCCGCGGGGTACCCCGGGACCGGCGCCCGATCTCCAAGGCCCCGCCCTCGTCCATGGGCACGCCCAGGAGGTGGGCCGAGCGTTTTACAATGGTCACCAGCTCGGCCGGCGTATAAAAATCAAGACGCAACACCATGCCGAAGCGGTCCCGCAACGGCGGGGTCAACAGGCCGGTACGGGTGGTCGCCCCCACCAGGGTGAAACGCGGCAGATCCATCTTGACGCTGCGCGCCCCAGGCCCCTGGCCGATGATCAGATCCAGCTGATAATCCTCCATGGCCGGGTAGAGAATCTCCTCCACCACATGGTTGAGGCGGTGGATCTCGTCGATGAAGAGCACATCGCCTTCCTGGAGGCTGGTAAGGATGGCGGCCAGATCACCGGCCCGCTCGATCACCGGACCGGAGGTAACCCTGATGTTGGCGCCCATCTCGTTGGCGATGACGTAAGCGAGGGTGGTCTTGCCCAGACCGGGAAAGCCATGTAACAGGACATGGTCCAGGGCCTCGCCCCTGGCCTGCGCGGCCTTGAGCGCAATGCCGAGATTGTTTTTCAGCTGCTCCTGACCGATATACTGGTCAAGCAATTTGGGCCGCAGCGCATGATCAACCGGCTCGACCAGATCTGCCACCGGAGAAACCAACCGTTCTTCGTGGTTCACACCAAGGCCCTCAAGGTCTGACGGAGCAGTTCTTCAAGCCGCATGGTGGCAAAGGCCTCTGCCCCTGCCTGCTGCCGGACCAAAGCCAACGCCTCCCTGGCCCGGACCGCGGGATAGCCGAGATTCAGCAGGGCGGAAATCGCATCGTGCACCCGTTCGTCTTCTCCCGGCACAATAAGACCAGGCGAAGCGGCGGACAGTGCCTCGGGCACGAACTGAACCTTGTCTTTCAGCTCCAGGCAAAGCCGTTCCGCAGTCTTCTTGCCCACGCCGGGCAGCCGGGTAAGGCGGGCAAGATCATCGTGCAAAATGGCCCG
>JAZDIS010000155.1:0-3700 GCA_043804705.1 Pseudomonadota bacterium
TTAGAAACATGCTCAAAGACGCCAACGACGAAGTCATTGTCCGGGCCACCATCGATCTGGCCAAAAACCTGGGACTTGAAGTAATCGCTGAAGGCGTTGAATCGGCCGAAATATTGACGCGACTCCAGGAACTGGATTGCGATCTGGCCCAGGGGTATTATATCTGCAAGCCCCTGCCGGCAAAAGAACTTGAAGAATGGCTGAAAACTTCCTCCTACGCGTCCACAGTCTCTCCGTAACCGGTTGCCGGTAACCGGCTCATCGACCGCAACAACGAATTCCCCTGACCTGCTCCCTTGGCGAAGCGTTCGCCGATAGCCAAGCAGCAGACAAAAAAGTTGTTGGGAAATATAGAAAGTAAATCCGATAATCCAAATACAGCAGATAACTGTTGTAACCCATAACGGAGGAAGCATGATGATCATCCTTGATTTAATTGTTAATAATTTCCCGCAAATTGCAGGACAAATACTTATAATATCGTTTACTGCATATACTACATGGAGAATCGCATTAAAATCAGAAAAGAAACAAGCGATAAATAAATTCAAATTAATATTTACAAACGAAAGAGAAAAATTAAAACGATTCGATATCCAAAACTATTTTGACCAAGAGCAAGCTATCTTTGAAATCAGTGAATATTTAAGTACGAATAAGAACAATCGATTAAAATCAATGTGGCAAGAATACAAAACTATAGAAGAACAAAATAGAGATGCGTCAATGCCGAACCCCAATTATCCTCATTCATTAATCACCTACAAAAACAATAAGAAGGACGAGTTAATAAATAAAGTTGGAGAAATAATAAAATTTATAAAATAAAAACATTAACTACATTCCCAACAATTGCAATCAACCTGACTGGAATAAGCGATGTCCTGTTTCCTGCTATCTTACAGGCCAGCAGGTTATTGCTGGCGTTATCTCCGTCGATGGCTCAGCCTGAAAATCCCGCAAAAAACTTGCACCACTCCCGCCCGGCATATATTTTATCTCTGAGCATCAAGCAATTTCAGCCGACCCATTTGACTTCATGGCAGGCAAAAGCCTATTGACACATAGCCGAGCATATGAGCAACAGAGAGCAGGCAACGGCATTGAAAAAAGAAATTCCGGCAACCATTGGCCGGTACCGCATTGTGCGGCAAATCGGGCTAGGCGCCATGGGCGAGGTCTATCTTGCCCTTGACGAACTCATCCACCGCAAGGTCGCCATCAAGTGCATGCGGGTCGACCGCTGCAAAAACGAACAAAAACGGCAGAAAGCCATGGAGTTCTTTCTGCACGAAGCCCGCATTGTCGGCAATCTCAATCACAGCCACATCACGGCGGTGTACGATATCGGGGTGCAATCCGGCACACCCTATATTGTCATGGAGTATATCGCAGGCGACAACATCAAGGAGCTGATCCGCGGCAAGGCTGCCTTCTCCAGCGAGGAAAAACTCAGCCTCATCGCCATGGTGGCCCGCGCCCTGCATTTTGCCCATAAGCACGGCATCCTCCACCGGGATATCAAGCCGGCCAACATCATGATTTTGAAGCAAAGCCGCCTCCCCAAGATCACCGACTTCGGGATTGCCAGGGTGATGGACACCTCTTGCTTCGGCAGCATGGAAAGCAGCATCGACGAGGAGGGCTTGATTCCCGGCACCCCGTTGTATATGTCGCCGGAGCAAATTCGCGGCGAAGAGCTGGACAAGCGGAGCGACATCTTCTCCCTTGGGGTTCTCTCCTATGAATGGCTGAGCGGCGAAAAACCCTTTGCCGGGCAAGACCTGAACGGCCGCCTGCAATCAGTGCTCACGGACAGCCCGAAACCGCTCCGCGATTTTCCCGGCATTGACCCCGAAATCAGCAACATCGTCATGCGAGCCCTGGCCAAGCCCCGGACCGAGCGCTACCAGAGCGCCGATGAGTTCGGGGATATGCTGGAGCTCTATCTCAACTCCCTGGAAAAGAAAAAAGGCGGGGAAAAAACGAGTTTTTCCTTTGATAAAAAGGAGATCGTCGAGAGGCTGCGGCAGCGCTACCTCTTTTTTGCCGACTTCAGCGAAGAGGAGCTGTACGAGATATTCCGCACCGCCGGCAAGGAGGAGTTTGCCATGGGCGACTACCTGATCCGCGAAGGCAGTTCCGGCACCAAGATGTATATCATCATTACCGGCGCGGTTATCGTGCTCACCGAAACGGAAGGAAAGCGGGTGGAGCTGGAAACCCTGCGGGATGGCAGCTGCGTCGGGGAAATGTCGATGATCGACCACATGCCGCGCTCCGCCTCGGTGGTGGCGTTCAAGAAGACCGTGGCCCTGGCCTTGAATGAGACGGTCCTGCGCCACAACAACCCCAAGCTCTGCCTCAAGCTCTACCGGAACCTGGCCACCACCCTGTCCGAGCGGCTGCGCGCCAGCGAGGCCAAGTATCTGGCCCTGCTGGCCGCCCACCATGCCTGGGGAAAGGGAAACAGCCTGGACTCCCCAGGCTTCGCGTCAGAATCACCAGCCAGCCACGAAATACCGGACTAAAATCCTGAGCCAGGATTTCTATGTTCTCTGGGAAATGACGCTCCGCCCTATGTTCTTTCTCGAACAGACACCGAATTCAACAAATAAACAACGTTGCTTTTCTTCTTGTTGTGTTATAATTTTGTTATAACCTATGCGGAGGCAAAAAAATGCACACAACTATACGCAAGGTGGGAAATTCACGCGGAGTGCTGATTCCGGCGGCCTTTCTGGCGGCATGCGGAATCGGCACGGAGATAGAAATGCGGCAGGAAGGCCGACGCATCATCATTGAGCCGATGAATCCTCCCCCGAGACTCGGGTGGTTTGACACCTATCAAGCCGACAAAGATGTGGATGCCTGGGCGGGAATTACCGAGACCCCGGCCGAAAGCGAGGAGTGGCAATGGTGAAACGCGGGGAAGTGTATTGGGTAAATCTTGACCCCACCGTGGGCACGGAAATCAAGAAAACCCGCCCCGCGCTGGTGGTCTCCCCCGACGACATGAACGAGGTGTTGCCCAGGGTGATCGTTGCGCCGCTGACCAGCAAAGGCCAGCCCCTGGGCTGCCGCCCGGAGATAACCATGGACGGCAAGAAGGGCAGGATTCTCCTGGACCAGTTGCGTTGCGTGGACAAGCTCCGCCTGGCTGGGAAAATGGGCGAAGTGGATATGGCCTTGTGGCATCCGCTTCTCCTGGAGATGCTGGCCTGACAGCGAATGTCCGAAAGTCCAGCCCGACCCGGAGTTCCCCGGCCTTTCTTCTGCGGGTGTAATCCCACCCGGTTCCGGGATGGCGGAGAGCCTGCCCGCCACGAAGTCAACAAATCAACAACATCCCCTCCGGCTCCGAAACCACCTTTTTCCGTTGCCGCCAGCCTGCTCCTTGACAGCATCCCGCAAAAATCCTACACTAATCGCATCGATCTACAAAAAGGAGAACGCAACAATGCAGGCGACCATCTCAAGCAAATATCAGGTAGTCATCCCCAAGCCGGTCAGAGAACATCTGCATCTCAAACCGCAACAGAAGGTCACAATCCTGGAAAAGGACAGGATGCTCATCCTCGTGCCCCAGGTCACTCTCGATGAGTTGCGCGGCATCGCCGCCGGCGTGGCAACCGATGGCTTCCGGGAAAAAAAGGACCGCGTCTGATGGTCATCGTCGATTCCTGCGGCTGGCTGGAGT
>JAZDIS010000156.1:0-6691 GCA_043804705.1 Pseudomonadota bacterium
GTGTCTGTTCGTGAAGCGCTGGCAAAGTCCGAAGCGGCAGGGCTTGATCTTGTTGAACTGTCGGCTGCGGCCGATCCTCCGGTCTGCCGGATCATGGATTTTGGCAAATTTCGTTACGAGCAGAGTAAGAAACAGCAGGAAGCCAAGAAAAAACAAACGGTTATCGAGGTCAAGGAAATCAAGCTTCGGCCCAAGACCGAGAAACATGATCTTGAATTCAAGATCAAGAATATTAAGAAATTTTTGCAGCAGAAAAACAAGGTGAAAATCACCCTGCGGTTTCGTGGCCGCGAGATCGTTTATGCCGATACCCTCGGCATGGAGGTCATGAACAAGGTGGTTGAGGAGTTGAAGGAAGACGCGGTTATCCTGCAGCCTCCAAAGATGGAAGGGCGGCAGATGGCCATGTTTGTGGGGCCGAAATAACGTAACCGTCCAGCAGCACCGCATCTGCGTTGTTATCAGCCTGCTCATGTGCTCTAGCCACGTCGCAGGCTTCTGCCTGGCAGCTACGGTACTGCTGAACGGTTACATTTGGGATGTTTAAGCCTGATTTTGGGTTTTAGCTGAGTAGTTACAAAGGGAGAACATTATGCCGAAGATGAAAACAAACAGAGGGGCTGCCAAGCGGTTCAAGTGTACGGGCACCGGCAAGATTGTACGCCGCAAGGCCTTTACCAGCCATATCCTCACCAAGAAGAGCACCAAGCGGAAGAGAAATTTGCGCCAGGCTGGGCTTGTTGACGCCACCAATCTCAAGGGGATCAAGCGTATCTTGCCCTATATGTGAAAAAACCGGCAGGACTGAATGTCCGCCTCAAGACCATATAACAGTGTAAGCCGTTGTTCAAAAATAACCGTGACATTTGAAAGACTGTGATCGGCATAAGGGGCCGTAACGAAATAATTTTCAATGTGCTTGTTATTTCGTAACAGCCCCTGAACACAGCCGACGTTCAGGAAATGTCGGAGAATGTCAATAAGGAGAAGTACGATGCCTCGCGTAACACGTGGATTTAAAGCGCGCCGGAGAAGAAAAAAAGTTTTGAAGTTGGCCAGTGGTTTTATCGGTGGCCGGAACAGCCTGTACCGGACGGCAACGGAAGCCGTTGACCGGGCATTGGTCTATGCCTACCGGGACCGTCGCCAGAAAAAGCGCGATTTCCGGAAATTGTGGATTGTGCGAATCGGTGCGGCTTGCCATGAAAACGATACCACCTACAGCCGTATGATGGGCGCCTTGAAGAAGGTTAATGTGGAATTGGACCGCAAGGTTCTCGCCAATCTGGCCGTTCTTGATCCGGGGGCCTTTACCCAGGTTGCCAAGCTGGCTCGCGTCAGCAACTGATTGTTGCCGTGCCCAGCATGCACGAAGAACTTCTTCGTCTGAAAACCGTTGCCGGTGAAGAGCTCGCCGCAATCTCCCAGCTCGACGAGCTTGAGCCGTTTCGGGTCAAGTATCTGGGGCGGAAAGGGGAGTTTACCCTTGTCCTGCGGCAATTGGGCCAAGCCCCTCCGGAGGAGCGCCCGCGGCTCGGGCAACTGGCAAACGAAATAAAACAGGAGCTGGAGTCAGCATATGCTGCGCGGGAAGCCCGGCTTGCCGAGGCCGACGCCGGTGCAGCGCAGCCAACCCTTGATTTGACTCTGCCCGGACGAGCGGTGCCTTTTGGTAAGCTGCATCCGGTGACCCAGGTCATGGATACAGTCTGCTCCATCTTTGAGGGCTTGGGCTTTGCGGTGGCCGAGGGGCCGGATGTCGAGGTTGATTTCTATAACTTCGAGGCCCTGAACATCCCGCCGCATCACCCGGCCCGGGCCATGCACGATACCTTCTATATCAGCGACAGCCTGCTGCTCAGAACCCATACCTCGCCCATGCAGGCGAGGATCATGGAGAAAGAGCAGCCGCCTCTGCGGATGATCGCGCCCGGCAAGGTATACCGCTGCGATTCGGACATCACCCATACCCCCATGTTTCATCAGGTGGAAGGGTTCCTCGTTGACCGGCACATCTCTTTTTCCGACCTCAAGGGCGTGCTTTCGGTGTTCATCACCAGGATGTTCGCTGAAAATACCCCCATCCGTTTTCGCCCCAGTTTTTTTCCGTTTACCGAGCCCAGCGCCGAGGTGGATATCGGCTGTGTGATTTGCGGCGGCAAGGGATGCCGGGTGTGCAAGCAAACCGGCTGGCTTGAGATTTTAGGCGCCGGGATGATCGATCCGGAGGTCTTTAAAAAGGTCGGCTACGATCCGGAAGAGTGCAGCGGCTTTGCCTTTGGTCTTGGTATCGAGCGGATTGCCATGTTGAAGTACGGCATCACCGATATCAGGCTTTTCTACGAAAACGACCTGCGTTTTCTTTCCCAGTTTTAGGAGCCGTGAGAGAATAACCATCGCCGTCGCCGCTGAGGCTGCTACGGCTTAACACTGCTGCCGTTTTTTTTACAACGGCTTAAGCCCTCTTTGGGGGCGACGACCATAAGACAAGACACGATCCATGAAGTTTACGCTTAACTGGCTGCGCGAATATATTGACACGGAACTGGAACCGGCGCTGATTGCCGACCACCTGACCATGCTTGGTCTTGAGGTGGACGCCTGCGTGCCGTGTTATCCGGAGCTGGCCGGGGTTGTGGTCGCGAGGATCGAAGCGGTTCAGCCCCATCCCAATGCGGACAAGCTGGTGCTCTGTGACGTTAATGCTGGACGGGAGCTTACAAGTACAAGGGTTGTCTGTGGAGCTCCCAACGCGCGCGCCGGATTGGTTACGGCCCTTGCCTTGCCCGGCGCGGTGTTGCCGGGTGGTTTTACGATCAAACCGGCAAAGATCCGCGGGGAAGAATCCTGCGGCATGCTCTGCTCGGCCAAGGAGCTTGGAATTACCGAGGATCAGGCCGGGATCATGGAACTGGCTGCGGATCTCCAGCCGGGGCAACCGCTCAGCCAGGCCCTGGGCCTGGTGGATACCATGATAGAGGTCGATCTCACCCCGAACCGGCCCGATTGCGCCAGCGTGCTGGGGATCGCCCGGGAGGTGGGCGGGGTGATCGGCAAGCGGATCAGACCGCCGGTGCTGGCTCCCCCTGTGCTGACCTGCGAGAATCTGCCCTTCGGCGTGGAGGTGGAATCCGCCGCCGATTGTCCGCGCTATGCCGCCCGGCTGGTCAAAAATGTAAAGATCGGCCCTTCTCCCTGGTGGCTGCAGCAGCGATTGCTGGCTGTGGGCATGCGCCCGATCAGCAACATCGTCGATATCACCAACTTCGTCATGCTGGAATACGGCCAGCCCCTGCACGCCTTTGATTTCCGCAAGCTGGCCGGGGGCAAAATCGTGGTCCGGCGGGCGAGGTCCGGCGAGACCCTTGCCACCCTGGATGGAAGCGAGCATCAGCTGGACAGCGAGATGCTGATGATCTGCGACGCCGAGAAGCCGGTGGCCGTGGCCGGGATCATGGGCGGGGCCAATTCCGAGGTTGAGGCGGAGACCTGCGACATTCTTCTGGAAAGCGCTTGTTTTGCCGCCATCGGCATCCGGCGGACCGCAGGCAAGCTCAACCTGAGTACGGAGGCGTCCTACCGTTTCGAGCGGGGCGTTGATCCGCAAGGTGTGCCCCTGGCCATGGAGCGGGCTGTTCAGCTCATGGCCGCGCTGGCCGGCGGGGAGATTGTCGCCGGAGGCGTTGATTACCGGGAGGGCGTTGTCGCCCCGGTTCCCATCACCTTGCGGGGAAAACGAACGCGCGCCCTGCTGGGCATGGATCTTACCCTGGAGCAGATTGGTGCGGCCCTGACCGGCATTGAAATTGAGGTGGAGCGGAGTGGTGACGATACGCTGCGGGTGACGCCCCCGAGTTTCCGGGTTGATCTTGAGCGGGAGATTGACCTCATTGAAGAGGTTGCCCGGATCGTGGGCTACAACCTGTTGCCCACCACCCTGCCCATGGTTCCCATGAATTTTTCCGAGCAGGATGTCCTCCGGGAGTTGCGGAAAAAGGTGGCCCGTTCCCTTACCTCCCTCGGGTTTTATGAGGCGATCAATTACAGTTTCGTCGCCCCGCAGCATTGTGATCTGCTGGGGTTGGCCGCAGACGATGCCCGGCGGCAGACCGTGAATTTGCTGAATCCTCTGGCGGAAGATCAGAGTGTTTTGCGGACCACGCTTTTGCCCGGGCTTCTTGAAAACCTGCGGCGCAATCTCAATCATCAAAGCCACGACGTCCGGCTTTTTGAAATCGGCAAGGTTTTTAACCCCCAAGGGAGTTGTCAGCCCGAGGAGACTTTCCGTCTGGCCGCGGTTATCTCCGGGCGCCGGAATCCGGGGGCGCCCGTTCTCCATGCCGGGGAAATTCCGGTGGACATCTTTGATGTCAAAGGGGTTATGGGGCAGATTCTTAACAATCTGCGGCTTGGCGAGGCAATCACCTGTCAGGCGGGCCTTGCCGGACAGGAACTTCCCTTTGCCGAACCGGGCAGTGTCCTGGTTGTCATGGGAGGGGAGAAGATACTGGGCTGGTGCGGGGCTTTGAGCCAAAAAACCCTGAAGGCTTTTGCTGTTAAGCAGCAGGCCTTCTTTGTGGATCTTGATCTTGCCGCGCTCGGCTCGTTCTCACCCCAGGCAAAGACCTTTGCGCCGTTACCCAAGTTTCCCTTTGTGAAATGGGACATGGCTCTCATCGTTCCGGAGGGGGTTGCCGCCGGGGAAATGCTTTCCGCCATTTATGGCTGCGGGGAAAAGCGTATCGAACGGGCTGAGATCTTTGATGTATTTCAGGGGAAGAATATTGAGGCTGGGAAAAAGAGTGTCGCAATTTCCATTACCTATCGGGCGCTTGATAGAACCTTGGATGACGAAACAGTCGGCAAGGTCCATCAAAAAATCATCGAGATGATGATTTCCCGTTTTAACGGTCAGTTACGTGAGGCATAATAGATGAAACGATCCAACCTTACCAGAAAAGAGCTCTCGCAGACCATCAACGAGAAGATGGGACTTTCGCAGCGGAGTGCGGGAGAAATGGTTGATGCTGTTTTTGATGCGCTCAAGAAAACCCTGCTTCAGGGCGAGGCCATCAAGATTGTGCAGTTCGGCACCTTCACCGTGCGAAAGAAATCCTCGCGGGTGGGCCGCAACCCCCGGACCGGCGAAACCATGGAGATCTCCAAGCGGCACATGGTATCCTTCAGGCCCAGCAAGGTGGTTCGGGAGAATCTGAATAAGGAATAAAGGAACAGTGTGACCAAAACATCTTGCCAGAGTTTTGATGAGGGCCAAGGAACAGCAGGTGCCCGCCTGCCGGGAATTCCTGACAAGCGGTACTTCAAGATCGGCGAGGTGTGCGCGATAACCGGGGTGAAGCAGCATGTGCTCCGGTACTGGGAGTCGGAATTCAGAATCCTTCACCCGCAGCGGGCCCAATCCAAACAACGGCTCTACCGGCGGGTAGATGTGGAAACGGTCCTGGCGATCAAAAGATTGCTCAAGGATGAGGGCTTTACCATCAGCGGCGCCAAAAAAGCCATGGCAAGGGCGGGCGTCGGGCAGGAGCATGACGTTGCACCGGCCATGGCGGAGCGGGAGTTGCCGGGGAAACCGGCGGATATTTTTGTGCAGGTCAAGGCGGAGTTGCTGGCTTTGCAGAAAATTCTCGAGGAATAAGCGCAGTGGGGTGAGTCCAGCTTGACAGGCGCCTCGGGCCATGCTAAATATGGCCCACCTGTTGAGGGAATTATATTTTGCCGGGATGTAGCGCAGTCTGGTAGCGCACTTGAATGGGGTTCAAGGGGCCGGAGGTTCGAATCCTCTCATCCCGACCAGCAATAGTAAAGGGCCTACGGTTGATCCGTAGGCCCTTTTTTTACGTCAAACGCATTTCACCCCCCCCCCGCTTCCGCGAAGACGATCGCGAGCCAACCTCCTGCTTTGCCGGTGTGTCCGGCATGCTGCCTCCCGTCCTGTCCAACCATGACTTTTGGATATGCAACAGGCCAACCTCCAGCCTTTTAATCCCGGGCAATTCAGGATTAATCCGATCTGTCAACAGATTGACGGAGCAGCCCTTGACAGTGGCTGCCGGTGCGCTTACGGTATTCGCAGTACTCGGCGGGGTGCGCTGGGGTGTTCATTTTTCTCTCCTTAAGGAGCAACGGCTATGCAGTTTGACAAATTCACGGTGAAATCACAGGAAGCGGTGCAGGGTGCCCAGAATCTGGCTCAGAGCAAGGGGCATCAGGAGCTGCAGCCTGAGCATCTGATGAAGGTTCTCCTTGAGCAGCCCGAGGGGGTTGTGACCCCGATCCTGCAGAAAATGGGGGTGAATCCGGCCCTGCTCCGGCAGGAGATGGATGAGCTTTTGAGCAAACTGCCCCAGGTAAGCGGCGGCGGCTACACCCAGGCCTATGCCGGGAAACGGTTTCAGGCCCTGCTGGACCGGGCCTTTAAGGTGGCAGGCGAGATGCAGGATGAGTACGTCAGTCTGGAGCATCTGGTTCTCGCCGTGCTCGATGATAGGGATTCCCCTGTGGCCCAGGCCTTTAAACGCAAAGGGGTGAGCAGGGGGGCCTTTTTGCAGGCCCTGGTCGCCATCCGCGGCAACCAGCGGGTCACCGACCCCAACCCGGAGGAGAAGTACCAGGCTCTGGAAAAATATGCCCGTAACCTCACCGATGTCGCCAGGCAAGGCAAGCTCGA
>JAZDIS010000157.1:0-3868 GCA_043804705.1 Pseudomonadota bacterium
GAAGTCTACTACAATCGGCAACGGAAGCATTCGACGAATGGCTATAGGTCTCCGGCTCATTTTGAGCTGGCATGGTGGAATAATAGAAAAGTGGCTTAACCCCTACTCCACAAAATTGTGGCAGGATCAACCGCTTCAGGCTGCACAATGCGCTTGTGGCATAACCTTTCAGTCGAGCGGACCTGCGCGAAAAGCCGCGCAGGCCGCTCACTTCCACGTTAACCATCGTCATGAAGACTCCACCAATGCCAACACGTGTTGAAAAAGTTGCGGAGAGCCTGCCGGTCCAGACTGTAGCAACGGTTATCGCAGCGCTTGCTGGTGGTCCATTAGCAGCCATGCTGCCTGTGCTTGCCACGTCCCTAGCAAGCGGACGACAGAAGATACGCGTCGAAACTTCCCTCTCTGAGATTTCTCAAATTCTTGAAAGTCATGAGGTGGCTCTCCGTGACCTCACCGACGCGCAGTACAAACTCATAAACGAGGCGATTCTTGCCTCGCTTCAAACCACGCAGGCGGAAAAATTGTCTCTCTTGCGCAATGCAGTGAGGCAATCTCTCGACATGTCGGATATCGAACCCCAAGAAGCGATTCTTTTGTCTCGCATCATTCGAGATATCTCCGCGGAAGAAGTTAAGTTCGTGGTGAAGAACTTTTCATATGATGGCGTCGTGCTCGCCGAAAGTGATATGGGAGAGAAGACTATTTTGTCTGTGCCGGCTAACTCAAGAGACGCCTTGCTAGTTGGCGGCCTTCTATCCTTGGGTGTATTAACGCCGGGGCAACCGACTTTGGGGCAAATCCTTCGGTTCTCAGGCATCGTCGCTAAGCTAATCGTCATCTTAAGGGATACCGACGACTAACCCGTCGTTGCAGGGGGCCTCGCGCATAAAGCCGCGCGAGGCCCCTGAAGGAACTTAGCGACATCTCCCAGGTTTCTCAACGCAATCGATGTGGTTCGTGTTTCACTGGGGGGGGGGTGTCGCAGCAACACCGGTGTTTTGCTTGACTTATCGAGATAATGCACGATATTTAAGGTCATGAGCCAAAACCAGACAACGAGGTGCGCCCATGGAACAAATCATCAAGATTCACGTGGAGAAATTACCCGAAGGGGTTTACCTGGCCACATCCGAAGAGGTGCCGGGTCTGGTTGCGCAAGGCCGGACCGTAACCGAAACCCTGGAGATAGCCCGTGATGTTGCCCGCCGGCTTCTGGAGGCCAGGGCGGAAAGAAAAAAGGAGACGCCCCTGCCGGTAATTGGTGATTCCTTTGACTGCTCTCTGGTGGTAGGCGCCTAAAGTGGGACGATTGGCGGGTTTCAGATACCGCGAAGTCGTCAAACGCCTCAAGATGTCAGGTTTCGCTTTCGACCGTCAGGCATCAGGCAGTCACGAAATCTGGTACAACGAACAGACCGACAGATATACGACCATACCCAACCATCCAGGGGATATGCCGGAAGGCACGCTCCGGGCCATCCTCAAACAGGCAGAGATCTCTCCTGACGATTTTCTGCACGATTGAAAAAAGAGCACAAACCGCATCGATCGAGATACCCATAAGCACCGTTTTTGCTCCCCGCATTTGAAGAGACAGCTCCGGGCCGGTCGTGACATTCGGCCCGCCGTCACTTGCCGAGCATCCCGGCAGCCTCAAGCAGAGCCCATCCCGTTGCATCCCCCGCTTCGCCGCTGTACCCGGAATCCCGCCGCAGCCCAGCATAATGGGCGAGCAGGCGGGTGGCCAATTTTTTCCCCAGCTGCACCCCTTCCTGATCAAAGGAGTTGATGTTCCAGATGAACCCCTGAAACACCACCTTGGCTTCGTAGAGGGCCAGGAGCGCGCCCATGGCGTACGGGGTCAGCCGGTCCGCCAGCAGCACCGCGCTAGGACGGTTGCCGGCAAAGCTCCGGTTGGGGTTTTCGTCGGCATGGCCGGTGGCCAGGGCCAGGGTCTGGGCCAGCAGGTTCGCCACCAGTTTTTCCTGGGAGGTGGTCTGCTCGATCAACAGGTCGTGGCCATACTGGCTGGTGCGAAAGCCGATGAATTCGGCGGGGACGATGACGGTTCCCTGGTGGATCAGCTGGTAAAAGGCGTGCTGGCCATTGGTGCCCGGCTCGCCCCAGATGATGGGGCCGCTTTTCCAGGCCAGGGGTTTACCCTGTCTGGTCACGGATTTGCCGTTGCTTTCCATGTCGCATTGCTGAAGATGCGCGGTGAAACGGACGAGCGCTTGGCTGTATGGCAGGATAGCCAGGGTTTCGCAGCCGAGAAAGTTATGATTCCAAATGCCCAACAGGGCCAGAAGCAAGGGTGGGTTGCGCCGGATGTCCTCTTCTTCCGCAGCCAGATCCATGGCCTGAGCCCCCCGTAGGATCTCCATAAGATGCGGGTATCCCAGGCCAAAGCCGAGCATCACCGCGCCGACCATGGAGGTAGCGCTGTAACGCCCGCCGATGGAATCGAACATGTAGAAAGAGCGGAGATACCGGGCAGGATTGTCCATGGGTGAGCCCTTGCCGGTAACGGCGAGAAAGTGCCGGCTCGGCGTAAGTCCTGCCTCGGCAAAGGCCTTGCGCACCAGCTCCTCGTTGGTCAGGGTTTCGAGGGTGGAGCCACTTTTCGACACCACATTCACCAAGGTTGTGGCAAGATCAAGCCCGCTCAGGGTGGCGGCGGCGTCATCGGGATCCACGTTGCTGAGGAAATGCACCCTCCGGCCAGGGATCTTATAGGCGGCCAGGGCCAAAGACAAGGCGCGCGGGCCAAGGTCGGACCCGCCGATCCCGATCTGAATCAAATCGGTGAATGGCTCCCCTGCCGCATTGACAATCCCCCCCGTTTCAAGGGCGGCCAGAAAATCGGCCAGCTTTTCCAGCTCTCCCTTTGCCTGGGCCGAAGCCTCGGGAGCCAGACTGACCGGGGCAAAGATATCGCGGCAGGCGGTGTGCAGCACCTGCCGCTCCTCACTGGCGCAGCCTTCGATCCGGTTCAGCACCGCGCCCTTTTTCATCAGTAGAAATTGGGCCACCGCCCCGCTCTCCTCGGCAAGCTTTTGCAGGGCCGCAAGCACTGCCTCGTCCACCCGCTGGGTAGAATACAACAGATCAATCCCGGCAGCATGGGTCCGGTAGCGGTGGATCCTTGCCGGAGAAAGGGCGCCGGGCGCGGTCAGGTCATAGGGTGTCCCGGCAAGCTGCGCCAGCTCTGCCCATGCGGGCATCACATTGAAATCACGAGAAAAATAAGATAATGCCTCGCGTTGATCCCTGGTTCCGTTTGGCTGTTCCATAAAAAAATCCCCGTTCCCTTCAGAATTTCATGGAGATACGTTTAAAATATGTTAAAAAATAAGATGTTATCTGTTATACAATAATGTTAATTAATTATTGTCGTATGCTTGCTGCCCTTTTGAGACTGTATCTTATCACAACCGGGCCATATCATTGCATAAGACTTATTACATGGCAGCATGTTTTTTTTCTGCGGACCAGCCGGCGAAAGGCCCCGCCTTTTTACCAACCCGAGAGCGCTGCATGTTCGATTTTCCTTTTTCACTAACCTCCAGGGAGCACGATACACGCCATGGAATCAGTTGCCGCTGAAAAGGAACTCTTTCGCTCCTGCGAGGTTATTTTTGGGCCGGAACTCGCCATCTCCCGCGAATTCCTCGACTATCTCCAGCTCTCCGGCATCAAAAGCGCCTATCGCAAAAGGGCCATGGAAACCCACCCGGACCGGGCCGCCCTGCAAAATGACCAGGTGCAACGGCAGCATCACGAGCTGTTTCATTCCGTGCAGGAAGCCTACGAAAACCTGATCACCTTTCTTGACGCCAAGGAAAAAGGCTACTGCCTGCCTTCC